>NZ_QLIT01000131.1 GCF_003574485.1 Facilibium subflavum | reverse complement strand
AACATTCATTTGTTCAGTGCCATCTATTGAATCGAGAAGTTCATTGATACGCTTCCATATCCAAGGCGCACCATCGGCGACAAATACAAGATTGTTTATCTCAGACAAGTTAAGTCCTAATAGATACTTTTTAAGTAAGTTAAACATTGCTTTAGGGCTACCAATCATACCATCAATTATTGGAAGTTCTTTTTGGGCGCATTCGGAATTTGTGGGTAAATAGTTCTTTACCGTTGAATTAATCTCCAAGGTATAATACAACTAAATGTATTCACCTTAATGAGTTTGACCATAATGAACTTAGCTGAGCAAAACTTACAAGACATTCAAAAAGAAATATCAACTATAATTGAAAAATTGACTGCGCTGAACACTAGTAAATGTATAGCATATAGCACCAATAAAGTTGAAACTGCTCAAGAGCTATCAAATAAACTATCAGATTTGTATACAGCATTTCGTCATCAAGAGAAAGTATTAACAGATACTTTTAAATCGGAAATCAAATCTCAACTAGATGCGCTAGGTAAACGTTATTTTTTCAAAGAATATAGAGCTACGAATGTTATGTACCGTAATGGAACCCGCATTGAT
>NZ_QLIT01000130.1 GCF_003574485.1 Facilibium subflavum | reverse complement strand
AGAGCTACGAATGTTATGTACCGTAATGGAACCCGCATTGCTATTTACTCTCCATACTACCTGTTCAAAGGAAATAATCATGGCAAAGGAAAAGGGATTAAACCAGGGTTACAATTACTAGGGATTCATCACTCAGTAAGCAATGAGTTAAGTACTTACATTGCAATGCTCTGTGCAGCCCTAAGTTCATATGATGAAGTTAAAACGCTACTTGCAAAAGAAGGAGTAAGATTATCAGTAGAATTGATTGTTAAAATATCAAAGAAAATAAGCAAGTTATCCCGAATGTATCAATCTGCTGAAAAATACTCAATGGGATTCAATAATAAAAATACGGTTGTGATTTCAGTTGACGGAGGTAGGGTCAGAATACGTAATAAAAAACGAGGTCGTAAAACGGCAAAAAAACGTAACCGATTCAAAGGTCAGTGGCGTGAGGTTAAGCTTTTTGTTATCTATGTGGTTGATGAGGAAGGCAATAAAATAAAAAAAGAACTTCCAATAATTGATGGTATGATTGGTAGCCCTAAAGCAATGTTTAACTTACTTAAAAAGTATCTATTAGGACTTAACTTGTCTGAGATAAACAATCTTGTATTTGTCGCCGATGGTGCGCCTTGGATATGGAAGCGTATCAATGAACTTCTCGATTCAATAGATGGCACTGAACAAATGAATGTTTATCATGTTTTAGATTATTATCACGCTATGGAGCATCTAAATGTACTAGCAAAACAATTATATAAAAACAAACGGGAGAAGAATAAATGGATTAAAGCCTGTAAGGAACTTTTGCATGCAGGAAAAATTAATGAATTTATCGAAAAGCTAAAATTTGATACCAAGCATAAGCGGGGTAAGATAGTAAAAACTGAACGAGGATATTTTATAAACAATATGGATCGCTTAATTTACAAGACCTGTAAAGATAATGGCTTTCCACAAGGAAGTGGTGCTATAGAAAGCAGTGTTCGCAGGGTTATTAATCTAAAAATGAAAGGCAATTCTATTTTTTGGAATGAAGAGAGTGCCAATGATATGCTGCTTATACGTTCATTTTATAAGGCTGGGAGATGGCGAAACATTGAAGAAATGTCCTATGAAGGAGGATTGCAAGCAGCAGCCTAAATACCCACAAATTCCGAATGCGCCCATACTGTAAGGACCTGAGCCAATAATAAGGCTTGCCGGTACATCCGAAGGACTCACATCATGTTCTTGCCCATGATAGGTCATATATAAATAATTTGTTTGTGCTTCAAACTCACCGGCGAGTGTGTCGACC
>NZ_QLIT01000129.1 GCF_003574485.1 Facilibium subflavum | reverse complement strand
CAAGGCGAGCTTTATCATATCAGTCAAACAGGGATTACTCAGATTTCACTTACAACCAGTAATGAAAACAGACAAAGCGATGGCGGTGTGATTGTGAAATCAAGCACCTATCAAACAAGTGATGGTAATGAAGCGGCAATATCGGCCATTAATTTTGTTGAAAATCACTTTTTTCGCCAGGATCCATCGATTGATTATCCCTTTGCTGATTTGCTCAATATTAAAGGCCATGGCGCACTAGTCCCATTACAACAGGCAGCCAGTGAAAACCCTGCGTTACTTGCACAATTAAAACAGGTCATGGCCACACCTGATAGCGCATCGATTCATAAGCTTCTACTGGCATGGGTAAAAAGCCAGTCAGATTTTGAGACTTCCTTGTCGATTTTAGAGGGTGTTGAAATCGATGATGGCACATTCGTCTATGCTGATATTGGTGATAAGACACGCCAGTTAATCGAGAAAGTTGCCATATTAGAGGCATTCAATGGCAGTCGCTTATTAGACTATTACATCAACACCATATCAGAAGGTAAGCTTTATCAGGTAATGGTGCGCGTTGGTAATCAGTTTAGAGGCAGTAAAGCGATTTTTAAAGGCCAATCGGCAAGCTTTTCAGAATGGGAGTTTCAAAGACTCACCCGTACTGGAAGAAGGGATCTGATTGAAGCAGGTTATCAATCTTTGATTGAGGACACCCAAAAAATGGTTAAAAGCGCACAAGCCATCGTGCTTGCTGATAGGGTGATTGATGAGCTTAGCACTTATATTGCGCAAACCACACAACAAGATGATGTGCTTAGCATCGACTGGCCAGCTGTTAAAGATTTTCTTTATCAAAGGGCTGATTCGGCAGTGTCATTACAGGCGATTGATATCATCATCGACACCTATGGCAAACACTTGCAAGGCCTGGGGTTTGAAACACAATCAATTATCCCTGAAATTTTACAAAACCCATCAATGCAATTAGTCACTGATTTATTACAAAAAGGTCAACTGGATTTACTAAGCACCAATAGCAACTTTATCAGTACTCATGCTGATAACTATTCCGAGGATAATATCCTGGATGGTACACCAGATGATAACTATATCTGGGGGCTTGGTGGTGATGATGTTATCAAAGGTGGTGATGGTCGTGATGTTTTAGTGGGTGGTGATGGAGATGACACACTTTATGGCAATGGTGGCAAGCCGCTTTATAAAAACGAAGATGTTGATATTTTAATCGGTGGTCAGGGCAATGATATATTGTATGGCAGCGGTGATGACAGGCTTTATGGAAATGAAGGTGATGATGTCCTGCATTCAGATGGATTTATGACTGAAAACACCCTTGAAGGCGGCCCAGGTAATGATACACTTATCAGCTATCGCACGATCACGACAACGATTATCTATCATATCGGTGATGGTAAAGATCAAATCTATCGAAATGGCTGGAGCCCTTATGATCACTTTAACGATGTAATCGTCTTTGGCCAGGGGATTGACTTTAATGATCTGCATTTTGATAAAAAAGATAATAATCTTGTGATTAATTTCGATGACTATCCCAATGATCAGATTACCATTCATCAGTTTTATCATACGGATAATGTCTATCGCACCAAAATTGATCGGATTGTGTTTGATGATGGCCGTTATATCACAAGAGATAATATTCTTAATGGCAATGCAGTTTATATGACAGACAGTCCTTTGCAATATTTATCAGGTGGTATCAATGCACAATATCATGTGGATTTCAGCGTAAATCATCAAACCATTATCAATCACAAAGGCAATGATACCGCGACAAAGGAGACACTTTTTATTGATGGGGCAAATAGTGATGATTTGTGGTTTACACGAGAATTGAGTAACCTTATGATTAAAAACCTTGCGGATGAAGATAC
>NZ_QLIT01000128.1 GCF_003574485.1 Facilibium subflavum | reverse complement strand
ATAAGATACTTTTCGCAAAAAACACATCTTAAACAAAAGATTGGCGTTGTGAGTATTTTTAACAGCTTTTTTCATTCAAGTCACCAAAAAAATATTATTTCTGAGCTGAAAAACGGTAAAAAATTACCCTTTAGTGACATATTGTCAGTGGAAAACATTCGTAAACATCTCCAGACACCCCAAGGCAGAGATCGCCTGTTTACCCCTGAGGTAACGCTTTGGAAGTGTATTTTCATTGTGTTTGCTTGATTGTTGTGTTATGTTTTTATTATTTATTCAAAATTGGATTTGCAGATGTCAGACACAATTCGAGTTACGGTGGAAAAAATAAATGAGCAAGGTAAAGTTGTCAGTAAGGTGGTTGTTATTGAAAAAGAAATCAGCAAACCTGAAGAAATCATAGATATTGGCTTTCGTCACTCAGAGCAAGTAGATATTCTGAAATCCATACAAGATGAATATATTTCACAGCAATCTATTTATTTCAAAGAAGATCTTGATGCCTGTCCACGCTGTGGTGGAAAGTTATGCAAACATGGTTATACTAAATCTGATTTTCATGCTGTCTTTACGGATCATAAAATTCCCACATGCAGGCAGGTCTGCAATGATTGTCAATGGCGCAGTATTCCAAGCATTAAATCACTATTTGGTACAAACATTCATCCTGATTTAGGGAAGATGCAATCTGAATTTGGAGCACGTTATTCTTATAGAGACGCTCAAAGCATTCTAAACAAGATGTCTTATTATGTCAGGAAGGTTAATCACCACAATGGCATTAAGCAAATCACCCAATTAGTTGGTAAACATATTGATGAACATCCTGATGAAATTCCCCATGACGTCAAACCATCAGATGAATTGATTGTTCAGGTAGATGGTGGTCATGTTAAAACTATTGAAGATCAGCGCAGTATAGAAGCTATGACGTCAGTAGTTTATGATGCTAAAAACATAGAATATAAAGGTGGTAGAGTTAAAGATAATGGCGATGTAACTGAAATTAGAGGTATTATAACCAGTAAAAGCTGTGCCGCCTCAGCATTATCAGACAATCAAAAGAGCATCAGATCTCAAACACTTTCTGCAGCAAAACTTCAGGGCTTGACAAAGCAAACTAAATTAACTGCTATATGCGATGGAGCTGCTAACTGTTGGTCAGTTATTGATTCTTTGTCTGATGAATGCCAGTCAATTGAACGAATACTAGATTGGTTTCATTTATCAATGAAGTTTAAGAACAGTGGGCTGGGCAATAAGAAGTTAAATGAAAAACTAGATGGCGCCAAATGGTACTTGTGGCATGGACAGGTGGAGGACGCGATATCCAGACTAGAAGAGCTAAAGCAAGAAGTAACTAAGGATACAAAGAAGGTTAATAAGCTTGAAAAGCTTTTAAGCTATGTTGTTAATAACAAAAATTATATTGTTAATTATGATGAACGTAAAAACAAAGATCTAGTATTCACAAGCCAAATGGCTGAGTCCAATGTTGAGAGTTTGATTAATCAACGCTGTAAGGGGCAACAACACATGAAATGGTCAAGGGATGGGCTGCACAATATACTTACATTAAGAGCAGCGATGAATACTTATACTTGGCCTAAGGTTTGGGAGAAACATGTTCTTTTTGGGTTGAAAAAGGCAGCTTAGAACATAATATAAATACACTTCCTAACGCTTTGGGGATTCTTATCTCAAGTGATGGATGATGATCAATCTCAGCAAGCAGTCGTTGCTCGCGTGATTGCTGCAAAGCTTGCGAAGAGTCAAAGACCGCCTTCAGCTAACACGTCTGCCTATAGTCAATCCCGCTCAAAGTTGTCTGAAACAGGCTTAAAAACACTTGCAACGGAGGTCGCAACAAAGTTGATTAGCGATACGCCAAATTCATGGCTATGGCGGTGGAAAGCATACGTCGAAACGATGGATGGAACGACAGTAATGAT
>NZ_QLIT01000127.1 GCF_003574485.1 Facilibium subflavum | reverse complement strand
GCAAAGACGATCCAGAAATGCTCAGACCACTGTTTAAAATCATTGTCCAGAAACAGGTCGCCAACAGAACAGGACGCAAAGAGCCTCGGTGCAGAAAACGCAGAACAAAGACAGATCCTCCACTAAAAAAAGCTCGAGGTTTATACAAAAGTGCGGCTTAACTTAGTGCCATTAGTTCAACTACTACTCACCAGAGATGCTGATGCTAATCTTCAGGATAATCGTGGTGACACGGCACTTATGTGGGCAGCTGAAAGTGGACATGATGATATAGTTCAACAATTGCTGGCCAGTGCTGCCGGTCCTAATCTTCAGGATAATCGTGATAAGACGGCACTCATGTATGCAGCTGGCAGAGGGCATGTGAATATAGTTGAACTATTGCTGGCCAATGGTGCTAAACCTAATTTTCGGAATAATAATAGTAACGCAGCACTCATGTTTGCAGCCCAAAATGGACATGCTAATATAGTTGAACTATTGCTGGCCAATGGTGCTAAACCTAATTTTCGGAATAATAATAGTAACGCAGCACTCATGTTTGCAGCCCAAAATGGACATGCTAATATAGTTGAGCTATTGCTGCATAATAGTGCTGATCTTGATATCCAGGGTAATTATGGTGCCACGGCACTTATGTATGCAGCTGACAGTGGACATGATAATATAGTTGAACTATTGCTGTATAGCGGTGCTGATCCTGATATCCAGGCTAATGATCGTGTCACGGCACTTATGATTGCAGCTGGCAGAGGGCATGTGGATATAGTTGAACTATTACTGGCCAGTGGTGCTAATTCTGATATCCAGAATAATAATGGTATCACGGCACTCATGTTTGCAGCTTTCAACGGATATGCTAATATAGTTAAATGATTACTGGATAGCCGTGCTAATTATGATATCCAGAATAATGATGGTGGCACGGCACTTATGTATGCAGCTGAACATGGACATGCTGATATAGTTCAACGATTACTGGCCAGTGGTGCTGATCCTGATATCCAGAATAATTATGGTAACACGGCACTTATATGTGCAGCTAAAAAAGGAAATGATAATATAGTTCAACAATTGCTGGCCAGTGCTGCTAAACCTAATCTTCGGAATAATAATGATGCCACGGCACTATCGATAGCAGAGGGAAGGGGATTTTTTGAAATCGTTGAACTGCTGCAGATCTTTTCAAAAAAAGATGATACCCTGTTTCACTCATCTCAAGATGCTGCTGAAGCTGATGAAAAGCAAGAACCTTAGCAGCATCTTTATTGAAAATAAAGTGTATAAGTTTAGAGCTGACCTGACAGTTACCTATTTTCAAACGCGATTTTTGTCAGGCTTGGTTGAGCAATTTAACCTCCTCTTACCAGTATTTTTTCTCCATCAATAAATGTTGTAATTGGTGTTCTACCACAACACACTTTCCCTTGATGAGTTCTTTGGTGATTGTAGTAGTACACCCAATAATCCAAATCTTTTTGTAATTGGTCAAGTGTTGTATAAATTTTATGAAATTCTACCTGATAAAACTCCTGCAGAATTGTTTCATGAAATCGCTTAGAACCATTAAATGTACACCAGTTAACTTATATGAGTATAGCAAACAAACCTCAGTGTACAGTATACACCTATATGCTTTATACCTTGCTTTATTTCCACGCTTAATCGGACATATACTTGTGTTATTCCTCTATCCAAAGTTGGCAATATTGATGGATAAACAAAAGCAAGAATAACATTTTTTTGTTATACTTTATTGAAACGTAATAATATAATGTTATAATATAATTTATAGCAATAAACAAAGTGATTGAAATGCCAGTTTCAGGGAAAGATGTACTAAAAAAATTGCTGAAAAATGGTTGGGCACTAAAAAGCGTCAAAGGATCCCACCACAAGCTGACTAAAAATGGTATAACTGTAATTATCCCTGTTCACCGCAATAAAGACTTAGGCAAAGGACTATTACAGAAAATTGAAAAAGACACAAAACTTAAATTTTAAGGAGCAAGACATGTTGAAGTATCCGTTTAAAATTGTCAAAATGCACGACGATGACTTTAGCTACTACGTTATAAAATGCTTAAACTACCAAGGTGGATATAGCCAAGCAGACTCCATTGAGGAAGCATTAGAAAATGCCACTGAAGTCATTGATCTTTTGCTTGAAGATGCATTAGAAAACGACAAAGTAGAACAACCAAAGCAAGCTAAAGGTGATGATATTTATATGGTCGCCCCTTCTTTAGAATACGCTATTCCAGCAATGCTAAAACAAGCAAGGCAAAAAAAAGGGATGAGTGCACCACAAGTGGCCAAAGCCTTAAATGTTCCTTATCAAAACTACTGGCGTATTGAAAAAGGGGAGCGTAAAAACTTAACGATAGGTACGCTTAAGCGTGCTGCTGCAGTCCTTGGTCTGAGTATTGATATTAATTTTATCTAATTTAAAACAAACGGGAGTATGGAAATATATTGAAATGACTATACTCTAAATAACTAAGCTCTGTTAAATCCTTATAAATAAAGGCTTAAAAGTTGTCTTGCGAAAGAGTGGAAACTTAGGAAAAATGATATTTTGGTGCCCGGGGCCGGACTCGAACCGGCACGGGAGTTAAGTCCCGAGGGATTTTAAGTCCCTTGTGTCTACCAATTTCACCACCCGGGCGTATCGACGCTTGTTCTGGAGGCTGAGACCGGAATCGAACCGGTGTCCAAGGCTTTGCAGGCCTCTGCATAACCACTTTGCTACTCAGCCGCTGGAGCGGGAAACGAGGTTCGAACTCGCGACCCCAACCTTGGCAAGGTTGTGCTCTACCGCTGAGCTATTCCCGCAGAACAGGATCAGATTATAAGGATTTGACCTGTAAAGTCAATGCCATTTCAATAGTTTTTAATGCTTTAATTGCTTGATTTGCTGAGCTGGCCAGCTCGTCGTATATTTTGAAGACAATATTGTTTTTGTTTTAATCAAATCATGTTAAAAAAACTTTAATGATTATGAATTACCTTGGCGATAGCGAACTGATTTTAATAAATGATAAGCCACTGGCACAATAAACAAAGAAAATAAAGAGCCAAGCAGTAAGCCTGCCACAATCACTATCCCAATCTGCTGGCGTGCATGCTCGCCAACCCCTGTACTATACACCAAAGGCAAAGCACCTAAAATCATAGTGGCTGAGGTCATCAAAATCGGTCTTAAACGCGTCGATGCGCCTTTGATAACTGCTTGTTTGAGAGACTCTCCTTTGGCTAAAAGCTCATTGGAGAACTGTACAATGAGCACACCATGCTTGGAAACCAATCCAACAAGCGTAATTAAACCAATATCGGTATAAATGTTTAGACTGCCACCGATAAGTTTCAAACCAAGTAGCGCACCAACCACACAAAGTGGTACTGTTAACAGAATAATAAATGGATCAAGGAAGCTTTCAAATAATGCTGCTAGCACTAAATAGATAAACAAAAGCCCCGCAATAAAAATAATAATCATGCTGTTGTTGCCTTTTAGCATGTCTTTGGCATCACCTTTAAAGGCAACACTTGTGCCAGGGAAAAGTGTTGGTGTAATCGTTTGAATTTCATTGATCACTTTACCCATTGCCGCACCTGGTGCAAGGCTTATATAAAGCTGCATGGCATTAAGTTGATTATAAGTGATCCGATAAGGAATTTTCACCACAGGCTTTATTTTCACTAACCTTGTCAACTGAACCCACGAACCATTATCTGAAGGAACATATAGATGATTTAATACATTAAAGCTACTTAAATCATGTTTTGACAGTTGTAAGATAATAGGATAGCTTTGGCCATTAACTTCGTAGTCATTGGTAAGCTGCGATCCACCAAACATGATATTTAATATCGATTGAATATTGGAAGGATCCACATCTAAAAGTGCTGCATTGGTATAATTAATCTCCATATCAAACTGCCCACTATCAGCAGCACTGCCAACACTTGCATAGGCAACATCTGGAAGTTTCATTAATACCAAGGCAAGCTTTTCTGCCTTTTTATACAACTCCTGGTAGTTATCCATCCCTAATAAATACATCTGAATATCACCAGAACCAAAGTCACCATGCCCTGACAATGGCAGCACAAAACTATTGCCTGTAATGCCTTTTGTTTCTTTAATCACGTTATTAAGCTGCGCTGATATCCGATGCGCATTTGTCACCTCATTGCTTTTTAAAATATTAAGCGACATCCCTTGTGTCTGACCATTATTGTTGTTTACAAAACCAAAAGAATGTGTAAAAACTTTTGCGCTTAAATGCGTCTCTACATCATTGAGTTTATTCATAATAAAATCAGTATTGGCATTGTTTTGCCCTTGTATATTAACACCAACTACGCCAATTGTATCATTGGGCTGCAAGGCTGTTGGCATTAAACGAAAAAGCCCAATACCTGCAATAATCAGGATAATAAAAATAGCAACAAGCCATAAACGCACACTTAATACAATATGCAATAGCTTTTGATAAAATACTTCAAATCTTTTAAAAGTCCGGGCAATGATTTTTTCATAGCGATTTTCTTTTGCCTGGCCCATGGTGTGCGCGCACATGGTTGGCGATAAAGTCAATGCTACAAATCCAGAAATCACGACACTGGCAGCCAGTGTAAAAGCAAACTCTCTAAAGAAAACGGCCGTTTTATCATCCAAAAAAGCAACCGGAATATAAACAGCCACTAATGTGACCGTCATGCCAATGATCGCAAAACCAATTTCTTTACTGCCTAAAATCGCCGCATTAAACGCATTATGGCCTTTTTGAAGATAGCGATAACAATTCTCCAACACAACGATTGCATCATCCACCACCAAGCCAACAGCAAGCACCAATGCCAATAAAGTCATCATATTAATACTAAAGCCAAGCGGCCAGATAATCACAAAAACACTAATAAGGCACACCGGGATTGTCACAATTGGCACTAAAGCTGCACGTAAACGACCTAAAAAAATCAGTGAAATCAGCGCTACAAGTATCACCGCTTCGATGATTGTCTTAATCACCTCATAAAGTGACGCTTTTAGTGAAGTGGCGACATTAAAGACAATGGAGGCCTTCATGCCTGGTGGCAATGATTTTTGTATTGAGGCAACTGCTTTTTCCACTGCATTGGCAACTGCAATAGGGTTGGCATCACTTGCCTGGGAAACGGCAACCACAACGCCAGGTTTGCCATCCACCATACTTAACATATCATTTTGCACACTGTAGCTACCAAGGTAGATTTTTGCCACTTGATTCAGATAAACCAGTTTCCCATTATGCTTTGCGATGATAAGGTTTTTGAACTTTTCAATACTGTCAAGCGCGCTGTCGACGTTGATCGTATAACTATTATTCCCTGTAATTAATTGCCCTGCAGAAACGTTTTGATTAAGCTGTTCTAACTTATCACGCACATCAACTGGCGAAATTTTCAACTGTGAAAGCGCTTTTGGATCTAATTCAATACGTAAAGCCGAGCCTTGTGAGAAGACTTGAACATCGCCCACCCCTGGGATCTGTGCTAGCTGTTTGGTGATGCTTTCATTCAAGTAAGAAGTTAGATCTGCTGCTGAACGGTTTTCATCACTAAAGCCGATAAACATCACTTGTGAGCCATCCCCTCTTTGTCTGATCTGTGGAGATTGAGCATTTTGCGGCAAATTAACACCAGCAATGTCCTGCATCACTTGAGATTGCGCCGTTAAGAATTTCTCTTGTGAAATATTGCCAAAGTTTAGTTTAATCTGACTTTGTCCTTGCATTGATGTGGCTTCGATATACTCTAAATTTTCTGTGCCAGCAATAGCTGAGACCAGCTTTTGTGTCACATCCTTTTGCACCACATCAGCGCTGGCACCTGGATAATCCGTAATAACCATTAAATGTGGTCTGAAAATACTGGGCTCAAATTGAAAGTTAACATAATGAAAGCTTAATAGGCCACATAACAATAAAATTGCATTTAAGACAAATGACAATACCGGACGCTTAATACAAATCTCAGACAGTTTCATCTTAGCTTTCCACCTTAACAGCCAAACCATCTGAGATGCTGCCATCGGCAGAAACAATGACTTTTTCACCGGCTTTTACGCCAGAGAGAATACTCACATAGCCTTTGTATAGCTGCCCGATGCTCACCGGCACAGCTTGCGCCTTGCCTTGATTAACAATATAGACGATAAATCCACCACTTTGCGCATTCAAGGAAGCCTCTGGAACAGCTAGCACCTTATTATCCTGTTTTAATACCTGTGTGACATAGGTACTCATTCCAGGAGATAGCAGGTTATCTTTATTATCAAATTGCGCACGAACAACAAAAGTCAGATTATCATTGGATACATTCGGTGCAATATAATTAACTTTTGCATGAAAAGTTTGATCTGTAAATGCATCCAGATGAAAGTTAATTTCCTGACCTATTTTAAGATCCCTGGCATAAGATTCTGATAAGGCATACTGAACCTCCAGATTACGCTTATCCACAAGGCTTACCAGTGTATCACCTGGTGAGACATAACTGCCAACAGATAAATCTGTCAGGGTTAAAAACCCCGAAAACGGTGCAATAATTTTTGTATTAGACAACTGGTATAAGGCTGCATCATATTGCGCTTTTTTCTGCAGATAATCTGCCTTTGCAGTATCTAGCTCACTTTGCGAGACGACATGATTTTCATCAAATAATGTTTTCGTGCGATCAAATTGTGCTTTTGCCGTTGTATAATCTGCCAATGCTGAGTTTACATCTGCCTGCTGTTTTGTATCATCAAGGCGCATTAAAAGCTGGCCTTCTTTTACATATTGCCCGCTTTTAAAATTAATGGATTGTACAATCCCTGCAATTTGCGATTTTAAAATCACAAGATTTGGCGCGATTAACTGGCCTGTTGCTTTAGCGGTTATTGGGATATTGTGGTAATCAACTACAGCAACTTCCACCGATGTAGGCTCAATTTTCAAAGCTTGTGGTTTGGTGGCGCTTGATAAAAATAAAAAATAAATAACAACCAATAACAAAATAAGCGTAACTACAGCAAAAATAATATGCTTTTTCATGCGTTTAAAATAAAAAAATCGCTAGTACTAGTAATTGATAAATTAGCTTATTGACGCCTGAGATTCAAGCAGACTTTTGGCTCAATTGTCTGTAACACACCCCCTTGATGCAGATGAAACGAGATTAATATATTTCTTTAATGTCCCTTTTTGGGCTTTTAACCCAGGCGCCTGCCAGTTTTGACGTCGTTTTTCCAGCTCAGCATCACTCACATTAACATCGATCGTGTTATTTATTGCATCGATTGTGATCTGATCGCCATCTTGTATTAAGGCAATTACACCACCAACTTGTGCCTCAGGGGCAATATGCCCAACAATAAATCCATGTGAACCGCCTGAAAAACGTCCATCCGTAATCAGTGCCACCTCTTTGCCTAAGCCTGCCCCCATGATTAATGAAGTCGGTTTTAACATTTCAGGCATTCCAGGCCCGCCTTTGGGTCCTTCATAACGAATAACAATCACATCACCTTTTTGAATATGTCCTGCTTTAACCGCTTCAACCATATCTTCCTCACAGTCAAACGTGCGTGCATTACCCGTAAACACTTCACCTTCTTTTCCGGTAATTTTGGCAACTGAACCCTCTTTGGCAACATTACCCGTTAATATTTGCAGATGTCCTGTTTTTTTCAAAGGGTTGTTTAATGGCCGAATAATTGGATTATCTGCTGGCAAATCTTTTACCTCAGATAAGTTTTCAGCCAGCGTTTTACCTGTTACTGTCAAACACGCTCCATGCAATAAGCCTTCTTTTAACAGCATTTTCATTACAGCAGGTGTCCCGCCGATTGCATGCAAATCAGCCATCACATATTGCCCACTTGGTTTAAAATCGGCCAACAATGGTACTTTATTGCTGATACGTTGAAAGTCTTTTAAGCTTAAATCAACATCGACAGCGTGCGCAATCGCAATCAAATGCAAAACAGCATTGGTTGACCCACCCATTGCCATAATCACCGTAATTGCATTTTCAAATGCCGCTTTTGTCATAATATCTTTAGGTCTTAAATCCAGATGCAATAAATTATTCATCACGGCTGCAGCAGAATGGCATTCTTGTATTTTTTGCGGATCGGTGGCTGGTGTTGATGAACTAAAGGGTAAGCTCATACCCATGGCTTCAATCGCGCAAGCCATCGTATTTGCCGTATACATCCCACCACAAGCACCTGCACCAGGACAGGCCTTTTGAATCGTCTCTTTGCGCTCAGCTTCCGTAATACTGCCTGATAAGCATGCACCATAACTTTGAAAAGCGCTGACGATATCCACAGGTTTGCCTCTGACTTTTCCTGCTTGAATCGTACCACCATAAATCACAAAGCCAGGCCGGTTCAAGCGACCTAATGCGATCATGCATCCTGGCATATTCTTATCACAGCCTGGAATGGCAACTAAGCCATCATACCAGTGTGCTGAGATAACTGTTTCAATAGAATCTGCAATCAAATCACGTGATTGTAATGAGTAACTCATCCCATCGGTTCCCATAGAAATGCCATCACTGACACCAATTGTATTAAATCGCATACCAACAAAGTTTTGTGACGCCATACCTTGCTTGGCAAATTGTGCCAATTGATTTAAATGCATATTACAGGTATTCCCTTCATACCAGACACTGGCAATACCTATTTGTGGCTTTTGCATATCTGCCTCTGTCAGGCCTGTACCATAAAGCATTGCTTGTGAGGCGCCTTGCGTTTTATCCTCTGTTAGCACCCGGCTATAACGATTAAGCTTTGGTTTAAGTTCTTCCACAAAAGCTCCTTAAAAATTAATAAATATTATAAGCATCAATAAAGGCCTCAACAGACGCCTGAATAATATCTGGCGAAATTGCCTTGCCCACCGAGCTTTTCCCTTCTTTTAGCATCTTAAGCTCAACATATACAACGGCATCAGCCCCTTGACCTCGAATTTGTACCTTGTAATCGGTAAGCTGGTAGTTAACCTCGCTTGGGCAGGCTTTACACAAGGCTTGAATAATCGCATCAACAGGGCCCACTCCCTGGTTTGATGCATAATAAAGCTGGCCATCTAGAGATACCGTGACTTCGGCTTTAGCAATTTTATCCTGGGCCGTTGATACATTAAATGAGATGACCTTCAAGCTATCTAAATTTTCATGGTCAACCATTTCTCTGGCATCTTGCACAATATCCTGCAGATCAGACACATAAATCGACTTGCCCTTTGCTAAAAAACGCTTTATTAATGCTTGGGCTTTTTGCGCAAAACTTTCATCATAGTGATCACCAAATAATTCGTTTAACTTCTCTTTCACCTGTGAAACCGTTGGTTCATCAGCAAAGATTACCGTATTTTGCTCAAAAAAGAGCATAGACTTGTTTTCAAAGAATCGACTGTTATATAATTTGTCAAAATCTGCTTCATTAGGATAGATAATCGGTGGCTGGATGGCAGATTTTAAAACGACGTTGGGGTCTTTCAGTCCTTCTCCAGATAACACACAAACAATTCTTTTCCCTTTGGGTAATAAGCCCTGCTCATGCTGTTTAAACAAATGTGCAACCGTTGCCGCTGATGCACTTTCAACAAATAAGCCTTCTTGTGTGGATAACGCATATTGTGCTTTAAGCATCTCAACATCACTGACAGAAACCGCCTGGCCACCTGTTTGATAAATCGCCTCTAATGCCTTATCACCATCGATCGGATAAGGTACCGCAATAGCCGTTGCAATCGTATCTGCATACAAAAGTGGCTCGATCGTTGTCTTTTTTGCTTCATAGGCTTTAACCAATGAATTTGCACCGGCTGCCTGGACACCTGTCAAGCTTGGTATATTGTCAATTAACCCTAAAGCCTGATATTCACTAAAGCCTTTAGCATAAGCGGTGATATTTGTTCCGCATCCAACTGGAACAACAACTTCATCTGGCACTTGAAACAGCATCTGATCAATGATTTCAAAGCCTGCTGTTTTTTGTCCTTCAACACGAAAAGCATAATCCCCTGCTAAGAAAAACTTCTTGGACTTGGCAATCTTATATGCCAAATCTACCGCGTCATTATAGCTGCCTTTTACTTGAATGATCTTACCGCCAAAAGAGATCACCTGTGCAAGTTTTGACATCGACACCCCTTCAGGCACAATGATAAAACATGGCATTTTTGCCGCGGCTGCATAACAAGAACAAGATGCGGCCATATTCCCAGTTGATGCTAACACAACCCCCTTAGCACCCATTTCTTTTGCCAAGGTAATATCAACAGCAGAGCCTCGATCTTTAAAAGAGCCCGTTGGATTTTTACCCTCTACTTTGAAATAAAGCTCAATGCCTAATTGCTTGCCAATGACCTTACTCTTAACTAAAGGTGTTGCTGTTTCTCGCAAAGAGACAAAATTTGCCGGATGTTTAATTGGCATTAAAGGCAAATACTTTGATAAGCAAGGTGTCGCCGTAACAAAGTAATCCAAATTAATTTTATGCCTGATATGATCAAGGTCCATTTGCACCTGCCAGGGTGTGTTTTCACCAGCAAATACAAAATCATCGGTTGTAACAATTTCTTTCGTTTTAAAATCTAATAACTGATACATCATTTACTACCTGAAGCTCATACCCCTGCCAATAAAAATCACATATATTGGCAGAGGTAATATTTTAAAAATTATGCATTCACGACATCTTCTTTTTGTGCTTTTTGCATTTGTTCACGATCAGGTCTTAAGCTTCTAACCGCACGCCCTGCCTGCCAGATTTCTTTGTTGTGCATTTCATCAAGCTCTTTTTGTAGCTCACTACGGTAGTTTTCCTGACTGTTTTTATCGATAGTGCGTTTTGCTTCATTGCCATTTTTAACTTCATTATAAAGCTCATTAAATACCTCAAAGGTAGCGGCTTTAAACTTAGGCGCCCAATCTAAAGCCCCACGTTGTGCTGTTGTAGAACAATTTGCATACATCCAATCCATGCCATTTTCACCAACCAAAGGCACAAGACTTTGTGTTAATTCTTCAACGGTTTCATTAAAAGCCTCACTTGGTGAATGTCCGTGTGCACGTAACACTTCATATTGCGCTTCAATAATACCTGCTAATGCACCCATCAAGACACCACGCTCACCGGTTAAATCACTGTAGACTTCTTTTTCAAAGCTTGTCTCAAACAAATAGCCGGATCCCACACCAATACCATAAGCAAGTGTTTTCTCAAGGGCCTTGCCTGTAGCATTCTGGAAGATAGCATAGCTTGAATTTATGCCTTTTTTATCTAAAAATAACTTTCTAACACTTCGTCCAGAACCTTTAGGTGCCACCAAAGCCACATCAATATCAGCTGGCGGGATAATATTCGTTTTATCCTTATAGGTAACACCAAAGCCATGTGAAAACATTAAAAGTTTCCCTTGGGTCAAGTGTTTTTCAATGCGTGGCCATAAAGCAATTTGTCCAGCATCTGAAAGAAGGTTGCTGATTATCGTCCCTTTTTGGCAAGCCTCATCAATATCAAAAAGCGTGCTACCAGGCTGCCAGCCATCATCCAAAGCCTTTTGCCAAGAGGGAGAGTTTTGGCGCTGCCCTATGATAACATTAAACCCATTATCTCTAAGGTTAAGCGCTTGTGCTGGGCCTTGAACACCGTAACCGATAACTGCAATTACGTCATTTTGTAAGACTTCTTTGGCTTTTTGCAGTGGAAATTCCTTTTGTGTCACAACGGTTTCTTCAACTTGGCCAAACATCATTTTACCCATTTTATCCTCCTAAGTGTGTTTATGGATCGTTTTTTTTAATACCAAAGGCTAGGCAACCTTCAGTGACTTTTCTTTATTTTCTTTTTCTTCGTCTTCTTTATGTGCACTACCATTAATTGGAATCTGATTGGCAATCTGGATATCAATAACCTCTATCACCTTTGCCAGTTGTTTGATGACTTTATGGATTTTTTCTTCATGACTGTGTAATACGAGATTAAAATGCGATATGCCTTTATTTGCTGTTTCACAAACATTCATCTGCTCGATATTTATCCGATGGCGCGAAAAAATTGAGGCAATTCGCTGCAAAACACAAAGTGTGTTTTCTGTCGTCATTGAAATAAAATATATCCTATCGTTCATCATCCTATCCTCCCATGGTTAATTTTGTATCACTGATTGAAGCGCCAGCTGGCACCATCGGAAACACGTTTTCTTGTTGTTCAACAATAATTTCTAATAGATACGACGTATTTGATTCCAACAAGTCAGTTAATGCCTGATCTAATGCTTCGCGCTTTTCAATGCGCTTTGCTTTAATATCATAAGCCTCAGCAACCTTGACAAAATCTGGTGAACTAATCGATGTAAATGAATAACGCTTGTCAAAAAACATCTCTTGCCATTGTCTGACCATACCTAAATAACTGTTATTTAAAATAATGATCTTCAAGGCAATGCCTTCTTGTTTTAATACCGCAAGCTCCTGAATATTCATTTGAAATCCACCATCACCGGCAATTGCAATTACTTGTTTTTTATCCCCCACGCCAAGCTTGGCACCGATAGCAGCAGGCAAGGCAAACCCCATGGTGCCCAAACCACCTGAGGTGATATGATTGCTTGTTTGTTCAAATTGATAATAACGCGCTGCGATCATTTGATGTTGGCCAACATCGGTGACGATAATCGCCTGACCATGGGTTTTTTGAGAGAGTTTCGCAATAACTTCAGCCATTTTAAGCTTGCCTGAAGTAGGGCTTATTTCACTTTTAATTACCGTTTCAAACTCTTTTTGATATGCCTTATCAAACGCATGGTGCCAATCATGATGTGATGTTTTTTTAACATAAGGTATCAAAACTTTTAATGCTTCTTTGGCATCGGCGTGAATACCAATATCTGCCTTAACATTTTTATTAATCTCTGCATAATCGATATCAATATGAATCACTTTTGCATACGGTAAATAACACGCCAGTTTTCCCGTGATGCGATCATCAAATCGCATACCAACTGCAATCACAACATCAGCCTCATTGCATAAAACATTAGCTGCATAATTACCGTGCATTCCAAGCATACCCTTATATAGTCGGTGCGTTGTTGAGAATGTAGATAAGCCAAGCAATGTACTGACAACAGGAATATCAGATTTCTCAGCCAATGCCAATAAGGCTTCTTGCGCCTTTGAAATCATCACCCCGTGACCGGCGATAAGAATAGGTTTTTTTGCCGCATTAATAATCTCTGACGCTTTATGGATCTGATCCATATCGATCATTGGTTTATGCAGCCATTTACCCTTGGTGCTAGGCTCAGCCTTAACATAGTCCATTAAACCCACTTGCGCATCCTTGGTAATATCGATTAGAACAGGTCCTGGTCGCCCACTTTGGGCAATCTCAAAAGCCTTTTTAAAAACAAAAGGAATTTCATTTGGATCCGTAATCTGATAATTCCATTTTGTTGCCGTAACCGTCATGCCAATAATATCAGCTTCTTGAAAGGCGTCTGTACCCAAAAGCTGGCTAAAAACCTGTCCTGTAATACATACAACAGGAATGGAATCAATTAAGGCATCAGTAATCCCGGTAATAAGGTTTGTCGCACCTGGGCCTGAAGTTGCAATTGCAACACCAACTTTTCTTGTGGCTCTGGCATAGCCTACCGCACCATGAATAGCCGCTTGTTCATGACGCACCAGGACATGATTCAGTCGATCCTGATGTTGATATAGTGCATCATAGGTTGGCATAATCGCACCACCTGGATAACCAAATAGACACTCGATTTTTTCATCAATAAGTGCTGTCACAACTGCTTCAGCGCCACTCATTTGCATTTGACAACTCCTTGCGTTTTTTTATTTATTTACGCTTTTTCAAGCACCTTTTTAACCGCAAAAAAAACCCGCCTCTTCTTTGGGAAGATGCGGGTTTTCTGATGGCTTTTGCTTTTTTACACTACAGCCTCGCACCTTCCGTTCGTCTAATGACGACCAGAATAATAATCAGGATCAGGCTGACTACATTGGTGCGAAGTTTCATAATATCCAATAACTCCTTTAGAGTTTGTTGATTAATTTCAAAAGCTAATTATTAAGCTATCAACAGTTACAGCAAAAGACAACCTTGTTTTTAAATTTTTTACAAAAATTTTTTAGATTGGTGTGATGATAATGTGATATGAGAATTTTCGTGTAAGTGTAAGGAAGTGGAATTATTCAAGTGGGTAATATACCTGATATTGCTATTTCAGGGCTGACACCCATTTTGCAATTTAGTATAAAACTTTATCTACATGTCACAAAGCGCATCGATAAATCAATGGCTTGGATATGTTTGGTTAATCCACCAATTGAGATGAAATCAACCCCTGTTTGTGCAATGGCATTAATTTGATCTAATGATACATTACCTGAGGCTTCTAATTGTGCTTTATCACCGACAATTCCAACTGCTTTTTCCATATCCTTGAGATTAAAATTATCCAGCATAATAACATCAGCCTTTGCTTTTAATGCTTCATTGAGTTGATTAAAGCTTTCTACTTCAACTTCAACCATCTTCTGTGGCGCAATTTGCCTTGCCTTATTGACCGCTTCAATAATACAGCCATGACAAGAAGCAATATGATTCTCCTTAATCAAAAAACCATCAAACAAACCAATACGATGATTCATCCCTCCACCACAGTGTACCGCATATTTTTGCGCCAGGCGAAATCCGGGAATCGTCTTACGCGTATCAAGAATTTTTGTTTTTGTGTGTGCGACTCGCTCAACATATTGATGTGTTATTGTTGCCACACCTGAAAGCATCTGCAAAAAATTCAATGCATTACGCTCAGCACTTAAGATGCCTCTTGCCTTGCCTTCAACCTCAAATAACACTTTATCTGCGCCAATTTTATCACCATCATTACAAAACCATGTGATCTTAAGTGCCGGATCAATTTGGCGAAATACCTCATTGACCCATTCAACGCCACACAAAACCATGTCTTGGCGTGTAATAACCCGCGCATAAGCATACTCAGATGGATCGATTAAAAGCGCATTAATATCGCCTTGATCAATATCTTCAGCCAATGCCTGTGTAACCATGGTTTTAATTAATTTTTCAGGTACTTGGGTAATCTGCTGGGTATTTAAGTGTTTTTTTTCTACAACGTTCATAATGACGTTAACTCCATATTGATATTTATCTATTATTTTGAAACTCAACCATACGCGTTAATGGAATAAGCGCGCGCTTGCGAATTTCATCTGGAACAAAAATTTCATTGGTTTCATGCGCTAAGCTTTCAGCCAAATTCTTTAAGGTATTCATCCCCATCCAAGGACACTTTGCACAGGATTTACACGTTGCACTTTTACCCATCGTTGGCGCTTCAATAAATAATTTATCAGGTGATGCCTGTTTCATTTTATAAAATATATGTGATTCTGTTGCCACAATAAATACCTTATTAGGCATTTCCTTAGAGGCCTGTAATAACTGAGAAGTTGACCCTACCGCATCGGCCATGGCAACGACTTCCTGTGGTGATTCAGGATGAACAAGTACACCGGCATCAGGGTAAACTGCTTTTAGATCATAAAGCGCTTTGGCTTTAAACTCCTCATGCACAATACAAGCGCCATTATAGTGCACCATATCTGCACCTGTTTTATCCTCAATCCAGCGGCCTAAGTATTTATCTGGAGCCCATAGAATCTTTTGCCCTTGTGAATCAAGATACTCACAAATCTCAAGGGCACTTGATGAGGTTACGGTCCAATCCGCAAGCGCCTTAATTCGTGCAGAGGTATTAACATAAACCACAACCGTACGATCAGGGTGCTCAGCAATAAAGTCTTTGAATTCATCTTCCTGGCAAGAGACATCCAAAGAACACTCTGCATCAAGTGTTGGCATAATCACCTTTTTATCTGGACTTAAAATCTTTGCCGACTCACCCATAAAGCGTACACCAGCAACCACAAGTGTTTGTGCTTTGTGATTGCGACCAAAGCGAGCCATGGCCAGTGAATCCCCTAGCATCCCACCTGTTTCCTCGGCAAGTTTTTGAATCTCAGCATCCACATAATAATGTGCAATTAAACAGGCATTTTTTTCTTTTAAAAGCCGTTTGATCTTATTGCGATAATAGATTTTTTCATCTTCAGATGTAACTTGTTCGGCGTGTACTTTTGGCCAGACTTTGGCAACACGCGATTGAAATTCTTTATCTGTTAACATGGTTTTACTCTTTGTCAGGATCTCACTTTGATCTATATCATTGTCAATAAGACGATCAAAAATCAAGTGTTAAACAAGTGTGCGGTATTCTAGCACAATACAAGCATTAAAAGAATAAATAGCACGCACCCTTTGAAAAAATCACCGTAACGCCAGTTATAGTCTATTGTTCATATTATTGTTATAAGATGTCTGTGTCTGTTTGTTATTATGATAAAAAGGAAGCATATCCAGAAGATCACGCTTTTCAGGCGAGAAAACCTCGCTAAGCGCTTTTTTCAATTCCTCATCTTGGTCTTCAGCCAGCTGCACTTTAATACCTGCATCTTTAAATTTTTGTAGTGCTTGTATGTACTTTTCTTTAGTAAGGTCTTTTTCAAGCGATATTGTTACGGCAGGTATCGGGTGATTCGTAACACCTTCCTTATTTTTTACTTTCTGCTTTAAACCTTCTATCTGATTGTGCAATTGTTTTTTTGCAAAACTCACGGCTGTGTCAATAAAAGAATCAAATCCAGCACTACTGCTCGTTAATATCGTCTTTTTACCCTCCTGTTTAACCTGAAATTTTTCTTTTTTATTATCTGCAACGGTTTTGGAGAATGTAAATTCAAACTTATCATTATTTTTTTGAAACGAATTTTTCTCGTATGTGTATGATGTATTTTCTGTTTTTGGCAGATCCGCTAGCCATTGTTGTACTTTATCTTCTGTTGGTGGGAGTGATAAGCTTGTATAGGTTGCAGATGCTGAGGGCTGTTGATTGCTTTTATGAGAGGTATTTTTATCTACAGTATTAGACTGACTTTGTAACCACGCGTCAAATACCTCACCTCTTAAGTTTTGGTCTTTAATATTGCTATCCAGTTTTATATTTTTAATCTTAGATAAAAAAAGATTATCGTTTTCAGTTAAACCAGCCAGTTTTTGTGCGATATCAACAAAGGCCCAAAAGCCGCAGGTTTCTACATCTTGTTGCCTTTTTTTCTTCTCAACTTTATTAGCATCTTCTACCTGATACCCAGGGTAATTCTGAATTTTGCGTGCCTGTTCTGGCTTCTGAAAAATGCCATCCGTGAAATCCTTCTTTTCTTTGTAGTTGCAATAGGCACGATGCAAACGCTTTATTGCTTGATCTCTTGCATATTCCTCATAACTTTTATTATCATACTGGCCTGAATTATATTTGACTTGATCGACCGTTTGGTAGTCAGAAAAAACTTTTGCTGTCTGATTCTGTTCTTTTTGCTCCTTAATCAGTGCGTCTTGAATGCGTTTTTTTGCATTATCTATAGTGAACTCGTCAGCTTTACTATCAGTAATATCAAGGCTGAATTTCTGGTCAATTTTTGTAATAGATGCATTAATCCAGTGTCCATTCTCAACTCTTAAAAGCAATCCCAATTTATTTGGGCTTTGATCTAGCAAGTTTTTTTTATTTTTGATTTGATCAGCTAATGCCAGGATGTCGTTATCACTATCCAATCCCATAATGATTAGCTTATCCTTTAATCCAGCTACTTCTGCTAGGTTCTCTACATCCTTGCCGGTTAACTGGTATTTATCATCTAATGTGATGCTATCGTTTTCCTTTTTATTATTATATTGATCAAATAATCCAGACTGAGGGTTTTCTTGACGGGTCTTAGTATTTTCCTTAGTTACGTTACTATTATTCAATAGAAATTGCCACTTTTTATCGTCTGAATTGGAAGTATGCTCTATTTCCTTTTGATCGATTTGATCAAAAAACTTTTCCAGTTCGCTTTTCTCCTCCTTGTTATTGCCTTGAATAGAAGTTGGTTTTGCTAACTCTGTAAAGGTAGTGAAATTGTCACTTCCTAAGCGTCTTAGCTCACTTATTTTATCTTCAGGCTCTCCATCCCAATCACTTAAAACACCACCGGCTAACTTTGTAAAAAGCGTTAAGTCTATTTGTTTTTGATCGTTTTTGTTAGGCATTTAATAGCAACTTTTCAAATCATATATGTCTGCAGAATAGCATAAAGACCTTTATCAATAAACGTGGGAAACTACGTGTTTTGACCAAATTCATCAAAACACTTTACTAAAAGTCTTAATGCTTATTTTGGAAGTATTGCTTTGATAGTTTAAAGACCACAGGACTTAGTAACAGCAATGCAATCAAATTTGGCACAGCCATCAAGCCATTTAAGGTGTCCGCCAAAAGCCAGACAAAATCAAGTTTTAATGTCGCACCGACAACGACAGCAATAATCCACAAAACCCGAAAAGGAAAAATCGCGTAAACCCCAAATAAAAACTCAACACAGCGCTCACTGTAATAGCTCCAGCCTAATATGGTTGTAAAAGCAAAGAATATCAGCCCCAATGTCACTACCCAATTGCCAATATAGGGCATAATTGTCAGCATGGCATTAGAAGACAAAGCCGCACCATTCTCTCCACTATTCCATTGGCCTGAGATAATAATCACCAAAGCAGTCATTGTACAGATAATAATCGTATCAATAAAAGTACCTAGCATCGCAATCGTGCCTTGTTTGACTGGATCATTTGTCTTGGCAGCAGCATGGGCAATTGGCGCAGAGCCCAACCCTGCCTCATTGGAGAAAACTCCTCTGGCCACCCCCATTTGTAATGCTAAAAGCATACCAGCACCTGCAAAACCACCGGTTGCTGCAATGGGTGTGAAGGCATGGGTAAAAATTAAGGCGAATGTTTGTGGCAGGAATGTAATATTCATAAAAATCGCCACAAGGCAGCTTATAATATAAACAACAGCCATAAATGGCACAACTCTGCTTGCAACAAGTGCAATACGTTTAATGCCACCTAATAGCACAAGCCCTGCAAGAAAGGCAACGATAATGCCCGTGGCAATTGGTGGAATGGATAAATTCGTTTCAAGCACATCAGCCATTGAATTGGATTGCACCATGTTACCAATACCAAAGCCTGCAATAGCACCAAAAATTGCAAATAGCACACCAAGCCAGACAAACTTCTTCCCTAAACCATTTTTAATATAATACATCGGCCCACCGACATAACGTCCACGTTTATCGATTTGGCGATATTTTACAGCTAAAACCGCCTCAGCATATTTGGTTGCCATGCCAACCAATGCCGTACACCACATCCAAAATACAGCGCCTGGCCCACCAATAACAATTGCGGTTGCCACACCTGCTATATTTCCTGTCCCAATGGTTGCGGATAATGATGTCATAAGCGCTTGAAAAGGCAAAATATCACCTTTGCCTTTTTGTGGCTTGGAGAGTAATAATTTAAAACCATAACCAATCTTTCGTATTGGTAAAAAATACAAACCCAAGGTTAGAAACACACCTACACCTAATATGAGCACTAACATATAAGGCCCCCAGACATAACTGTTTATAAGCTTTATTAGTGCGTGAAAAGCATTATCCTTCATAAAAGCGCTCCCTTAGTAGATGTCAATCTAAACAAATTCATCTTAGCAAAAATAAAAGTAGAATCAAAATAAAAGAAGATACAGCGTATTCTCGCTTTTTTGCCACCTGGTTTGCTATCACAGTGATTTTGCTTGCGACACTTTTTCTATACACTAAGAATCAATCACTTTTAAAAATTGTTATCAACAAACAAGAGAACCTGATAATGTTGACAAGCGATCAAAGCTTACATGAAAGTTTTTTTACCCAAGCGAACAAAACACCCAATGCCACCGCATTAGTTGACGGGGATACGGCACTGAGTTACAGGCAGCTACAAAACGCTATTTTATCACTTGCTGCAAGGCTTGAACAAAAAGGTATAAGCACGGATACTGTCGTTGGGTTATATTGTGATAAACGCTTTGAGCTTATCGTGGCTTTTTTGGCCATCTCAACGCTTGGTGGGCAATGTGTGCAGCTTGATAAGGCTTTTCCGGATGCTTTGTTACAGGATATTATACAACAAACTAACACCGCCATTTTGCTTTGTGACTGTTCAATGGATGACAAGACAGTATCAGCAACTATCTTTAATTTAGTTGATCTGTGCCAGCAATGTATCAAAACTCCTATTGATGAAATCGTTATGCCAACCGTTAATCCTGAAAAGATACTTTGGCTTGTCTATTCTTCAGGAACAACAGGCACACATAAAGGTATTGCCATTTCACACAAGGCGATACTTTCTTCTTATCAAACGCGAAATCAGGTGAAACCTTATGACCATACCAGTCGTGTTGGTTGCAATATTTATTATTTTTGGGAAGTCTTTCGCCCGCTTTTATGCGGTGGAATTACCTATATTATCAATGATGACATTCTGCATGATTTTGAAAAACTGGCAGATACGATTGAAAAACAACAAATCAATGAATTTTTATTCACACCATCTTATCTTGAAACACTCCTACATTATGCTCCAATAGCCGCTGAAAAAATTTTTCAACAGCTTAAGGTTTGCTGGTTAAATGGTGAGGTTGTCTCAAGCGCCCTATACCATCAACTGCGTCCATATATCTTTGATACAAATATCTATAATCTTTACTCTATTTCAGAGTGCCACGATGTGGCCGTTTTTTTATTAACGGATGAAAAACAGATTGATCATGAAGGGATTATTCCAGCAGGTTTCCTACTTGATGGCGTTAAAGCAATTTTACTAGATAGCAATCAAAAACCCTGCAAGGCTGGTGAAAAAGGTGAGTTATATATCCATAGCCCAGGCCTTGCAAATGGTTATATCAACCGTGAAGATTTAAATAAAGAACGATTTATTGAAGCCTCTCAAAGCCCAATTGGCAAGCGTTTATATAAAACAGGCGATTATGCCAGGCTTGATAATGACAAACACCTGATTACGGTATATGGCCGCTGTGATTATCTGGTTAAACTTCGCGGTTATACCATCTCCTTACCCTTTGTTGAAGCAGTTATAAAAGACAAACTCAATGTCATGCACTGTGTCGTCAATAAGATGGGTGACAACTTGTTGAATGAACATTTGGTTGCTTATCTGGAAATCCCTGAAAACGAGCAGAACCTTTTTCGCAGAAAGTGGCAGTTATATGATGCCACAAGCAAGAAAATTACTGATATATTAGGTGCATTTTTAGCCCCTTACATGCAACCACATCAGTTTATTCTAATCCATCAAATCAAGATAAACGCCTATTCAAATAAATTAGATCGTCATAGTATTAAACCTTTGGTAAAAGAAAAAAATGTATTATTACCAAGCAAGATTAATAATACACAGGACTATCGCCAGTTATGGGCAAGCTTATTAAACATTGATATGAATATGATTACAGATGAGGATTGTTTTTTTAAACTTGGCGGCAGCTCTTTATTGGCTATGCGTTTATTGGCAATCACAGCACAAATGGGATTAAACAAGCTGACTATTCGCCAATTCCTTCAAGCCAGTAACTTCCTTGCAAGCTTTCAACAGTTTACCCAAAGTTGCAACATGCCTGCACATCAATTCCTTTATAAAGAAATCCTTGATGATATTGACCAGGCTTTTGAAACACTTAAATTTGCCTACCATAGCCAAAGTGCTATTAACGCTTCCTGCGATAAAAAAACCAAACATTGGCTACTGACTGGTGCCACCGGTTTTTTAGGCAGCCAATTATTAAAACAGCTACTTATTCAAAGCAATGATCTTGTTACCTGCTTTATCCGCGCGCACTCGGCTGAACACGCCTGGAAACGATTGTATGATGTTGCAGAAAAATGCAACATCGATCCACAAATTATACCTCAAAGAGTTGATATTATGATTGGTGATTTGGCTGATAATAAACTGGGGTTGACAGACACCCAGTGGCAGGTATCCAGCATGATAATCGATGGTGTTATCCATGCTGCAGCTAATGTTAATTTGATATTGCCTTATGCCAAAGTTAAATCCAGCTGCTTTGGTAGTGTTGCCTCTTTGATTCAGTTTTGCCTTCACGGAAAAAAGAAACGCCTGTTTCATATCTCAACTAATGGCATACTGCCAAAACAAGTGCCAATACCACATCCTGAAAACTATACAGATAACCAGACGCTAAAACAGCTAAGCTGCGGTTATGCACAGGCAAAATGGGCGGCAGAAAAACTCATACAAAAAGCAAGTTCGCTTGGCCTTGATAGCACTATTTTTCGCCCGGGCAACCTCGGACCTGCTACGAAAGAGTATCTTAATCTACAGGATATGAATTATTTGATTTTACAGGGAATAGAAAAGGCAAAAAGCGTTCCTGAAAATCTTTTTATTGAGATAACGCCGGTTGATCATATTGCAACATTCATTATCAGCATAGCACAAAGCCAGAGCAACTCCGCAATTTACAACATGACCAATAAATACCTTATTGATGCCAAAACTATTGCCAAGTATTGGCAACTTCCAAAAGTCAGTCCCCAGACATGGAGAAAAACGCTTGATATCCCAGCACTTAATTGTTTACTTGAAGATGACCCACACTGTCTTGATGCGCCAATACATCATACATATCATCAAGAAAATTATGAGCGTATGCTTTGTTATTTTAATATGTCCTACCCTAGATTAACGCCTGATTATCTGGCAAATCTTATATATAAACCAACCGATAAAAAGGATAATTTATGTCGATAAATAAAGACCAGCACATCGTTATTTTTGGTGCATCCAGTGGCATGGGAGAAGCCATTGCAAAAGCCTGTATCAATAAAGGCTATCACATCTCCATTTGTGCAAGGCGACAAGCACCACTGCAAAAAATTGCCAACCGCAAACCACAGCATTGTTACATCGAACAAGTCGATGCCACGGACAAACAACAGGTAAGCCGTTTTGTCAATCATGCCATTAAAAAGTTTGGGAAAATTGATACGGTTATTAATTGTGTAGGTGTGATGTATTACCAGCGTATGTCACAATGTGACTATGATGAATGGATGAAAATGATCAACACCAATATTATCGGGTTTTTAAACATTACACAGGCAATATTACCACCACTGATTGAAACACAAGGGATGTTTATCAATATCACTTCAGATGCCGGGCGCCAGGCTTTTGCCGGTTTAGCCGTTTATTCTGGGACAAAAGCTTTTATGGAGTTCACTTTAAAAGCCATGCGTTATGAACTCGTGGAAAAAGGGGTACGTGTTATAAACCTTCAGCCAGGCAACGTCGCAACCGATCTGCACACTATGTCCAGCGACAAAAAAGCCGTTGATCGTTATGCCAGTCACGATAGTCAAAATTTCTTAACACCGCAAGATATCGCCCAAAGCGTTTTGTATGTAATCAACCAACCAAGGCATGTGGCAATCAACGAAATACTTATTGAACCACAACAAGAGCCGATTTAGGTCACGTTTTTTCCTCAAGCGGATACAAAAGCTGAAAAATATGTTCAGCCAGCATTTTCTGTGCTTTGGTTGTCGGATGTACATAATCCCAGAATAAATGGGTTTGTGGGTCAAGATTTACTTCTAAGTTTTCTTGAATATTGCCTTTTTGGTCAACCCCACCAAAACTTTCCACACAAGCATTACGTGCATTTTCAAATCCATAACCCATCGGTGAATCCAGCACATTTTGCAACAGATGGTAAACATCAAAAATTTCAATACTGGCAAATGGATATTTACGGGTTAAATATGCAACACCTGCTTGCAGCTTTTTATTCTGCTTACTTAAGTGCCTTTTTAAGTATTTTTTCAACAAAGTAATGACCCATTGTGGAAATCCCGCCACCTCATAAGCCGGAACAATGGTTATATCTGGAATATTCCAGACAATGATTTTTTTTGCACCAAGCTTGATAATACGATCGGTTAATGCCAATAAATCATCGGCAACCTGATGTATCGCACCGATATTGATATAAGGATATTCATTATGAAGTGCAAATAAAAAATTGTTTCCCCCGCCATTTAAAAACACAAGGTCATCTGAGTTAAAACGTGCTTGTGAGGCAACAAATCGATCAATTTGCTGGCTGACTGAAAAAGAGTGATCCGTTAATAGCGATTTTGGGTTTTTCCCAAAAGTATAAGCACCCCCAATCGCATAGTTTTCAAGCTTGATTTGTGCAGAGTGCTTAGATTCAAGCATCGGCAGTAGATATTCACAAGCAACTTTACCATCACAAAAACGCCCACCATCATAGGGTTTGCCAGGAATACCAAGTGTTTGAATCACATTGCCATTATCCTGAAGACTATCGCCAAAAACAACGATACGATTAAAGCTTGATTGATTTTCTGTATTCGTTTTCATCTTGGACATCACTTTTACTCCATTTCAAAAAAGTTTATCATCCATTGGCCAACAACACCACCGTGATCTCGTATACGAAGACTGTCAATCGCCGGGCTAAAATGTTGCTCTAGTAAATTTTTACGTTCCTGCAGTAATAAATGATTATGCGCCCTTAGCATTTCAGGGTGAGCCTGTATCCCCCAGGCTTGATTGTTAAATACAAACATCTGTACCGGACAAAATGCGTTTGTGGCAACTAATTCAACAGATTCTGGCAATGCTTTAACCTGATCCTGATGGTAAAAAGTTAAACTTAAATGATCATAAAACGGCATCATCCACGGCATTTGTTTGATAATTTGCACACAGTGGACACCAACGCCCCAATGTTCTGCACGCTCAACTTTGCCGCCTAAGGCGCGTGCTAATATTTGATGGCCAAAACAAATGCCGACTATTTTCTTATTCGCCTGCAGAATTTCATGAATCTTATCAATCAAAAGTTCAATCCATGGCGCCTTATCAAAACATGCTGCTTTGCTACCTGTGATAATAAAGCCATCAAAATCAGCCCAGCTCTCTGGGTATTGCTGAGCTGTCACATCAAAAACGGCCAAATCAACAACCGCAGATATTTTCAAAAACAAATTGGCAAACATATTCGGATAATTACCACCTGAAACATGATGACGATGCTCAGGAATATGATCAGCCTGTAAAATGGCAAGCTTCATAGATTTACTCGATAAATAATGCTTTTAGTTGTGCAAGCGCTTTTTTTGATAATTTAAAGGTATAGTGGTGACTTGCATGTGCTTTATCGGCTTTAAAACTCACGATGTCATCCTCAACACATAAGACTTCTTCAATCATAATAGGCGGCAGTTTGCCTTGTGTTAAGGTTTGTTTTTTCTGCCAGGCATCCTTAGCACGCTTGATTGCCTGACGATAAGCACCTTGAACACGATTTGAACGCACTTTTTGAATAAATGTATTTGCCACTTGTGGCAGTTCATCTTCTAGCTTTTTTAACTCATAAAGCGTTCTAACATCATCAATATAACCATCATGTGATAAATTCCGAATCAGTGATGATGACTTTGCCAACTTCAAACGCATTGAAATCCAGCTTGGTTCACGTCCTAAGGACTTGGCAACTTCTGCTTTACTCATCTTACGGTTATTAATCAACTCAACTAAGGCATCGGCTTCTTCAAAAGGTGAAACCTTCTCACGCTGCTCATTCTCTAAAAGCTGTAAGATCAAAATATCACTGTCTGCTTCATCACGTAGAATACAAGGGATTAATTGAAGTCCCGCCATTTTTGCTGCACGAAAACGCCTTTCTCCTGCAATAATATGATAAAAACCATCATGCTTTTTAGGCGTGACAATAATCGGCTGAATCACCCCTTTTTCTTTGATGCTTTGTGCCAATGTATCGATATTGGTAAAGACTTTTCTTGGTTGATTTGGATCTGGCAGCAATTCTGTTAATAAAATATTTTTTAATGTATTGGTATTTTCTGCCTGATCATTCAACTGCTGTAGTTGCAAAGCAAGTAGTTCATCCTTTTTGTCATTAACAACTTGCTGATGAGCCTCTGAGTTTAACTCATGAATGCGTTTACGGTTGGACAGTGAAACCTTACTCATGCAACGACCTTTTCAAATAGCTCGACAATTTCCCTGGACAGTTTTTTAACCTGAATATGAACCGTGCTTTGCGGGGCATATTCACCTATATATAGGCCGGCAGCTTCTGCTTCAACAAATTTAACACTTTGGGGAATATAAGTACTAAACGCCTGACCCTCTTCTTCTAGAACACTTAAAAGGCTTCGCGACATATTCGAGGTTTTCAGCACACGATTTGCCAACAAACGATAGGGTCTATCGGCTGTTAAGGCTAAATCTTTAGCTTCTAACAGGCCTGATAAATCCATACCACTTGGCGCTGCTGGAATAATTACCATATCCGATAAAAGGGCCGCTTTAAGTGCTGCTGTCTGGAAATTAGGCGGGGTATCAATAATGATAAAATCTGCTTGGGATCTTATCTCTGCTATTTTTTCACGTGCTGTTTTTTCATCTACCTGGATAACAGAACCAGAAAAATCTTCACTCTTTGCCGCCCATGACCAGGCATCAGGCTTGTCTTTATCCATATCAATAACAAGTACACGGTATCCTAACTCACGCAGCCCACCGGCAATATTCATTGCCGTTGTTGTTTTCCCTGAGCCACCTTTTTGTTGCAATAATGCAATAATCTTTGCTTTTTTCATCGGCTAATTTGATCAAACTTGTTCATACTCAAATAGCTATTATATACAGATAAAAAACTATTTTATAGTGTTGTTGCCAAGCTTCAGCATCAATATTTATCGACAGCAAATAATCAGCTATAGTATCAGGTATACCATTTCAATATCAGCAAGGAGACAGTCATGGCGACAATGGACAAATGCCCCATAATACACGGTAGCAATACATCGACAGAAAAAACTAATGCAAACTGGTGGCCAAATGCACTGAATCTAGACATTCTGCATCAACATGATAGCAAGACCAACCCCATGGACAAAGATTTTGATTATCGCAAAGCCGTTAAAACACTGGATTTTGATACATTAAAGAGCGATGTAACGGCACTGATGACAGATAGTCAAGACTGGTGGCCTGCAGATTGGGGACATTATGGCGGGCTTATGATCCGAATGGCCTGGCATGCGGCTGGAACCTATCGTATTGCTGATGGACGCGGCGGTGGAAATAATGGAAACCAACGCTTTGCACCCCTTAACTCATGGCCAGATAATGCCAATCTTGATAAAGCACGTCGCCTGCTTTGGCCAATTAAGAAAAAATATGGCAATAAGCTCAGCTGGGCTGATTTATTTATTCTTGCGGGTAATATTGCCTATGAATCAATGGGATTGAAAACCTTTGGGTTTAGTTTTGGCAGAGAAGATATCTGGCATCCTGAAAAAGACATCTATTGGGGATCAGAAACCACATGGCTTGATAAGAATCGCTACAGCAGTAAAGAACAAGACAGTCTTGAAAATCCACTTGCTGCTGTACAAATGGGTTTGATTTATGTTAATCCCGAAGGCGTGGATGGCAAATCAGATCCATTAAAGACGGCTCATGATATGCGCGTAACCTTTTCTCGCATGGCCATGGATGATGAAGAAACCGTTGCGCTAACCGCAGGTGGTCACACCGTTGGGAAAACACATGGCAATGGCGATCCGGCACTTTTAGGACCAGATCCTGAAGCAGCCCCTGTTGAAGATCAAGGCCTTGGGTGGATTAATAAAACCAAAAGAGGCATTGGCAGAGATACAGTAACAAGCGGCTTGGAAGGCGCCTGGACCACACATCCTACCAAATGGGATAACGGTTTTTATTGTTTAACCATGAATGGCAGCTTACCAAAAGTCCTGCTGGTGCTAGTTAAATGACTTCCAGCAGAGCTGGAAGTCATTTAACTTGGTCTTATCGCCAAGGTGATATGCTTATGACAATTTATCCAGAGAAGCTTAAAAACCATGGCTTTCCTCAACACTCAATTGTCCGTAAGGGCATGGATTTTATTAGCAAATCATTGTCAGAAGTTATCATTAATGCGAGTAAAATTATGGCATCAATTAAGCTTGTATTTGAGCTAAAGTTAACAAAAATTCAAACAGAAAAACTACTTAGTGTCCTGTAGTGTGTATTTTTACTAGATTGTATTTTGTTAATAATTGGTAGATTT
>NZ_KZ984701.1:757-2338 GCF_003574485.1 Facilibium subflavum | reverse complement strand
ATGCCTAATCGACATACCATTCTTGCTGCATGGATCTGCTTTCTTGGCGGTTTTTTTGTGCTTTACCAGTTTTTACTGCAAGGCTCGACCAGTCTGATGGTTCCTGAACTGATGAGCAATTTATGTCTAAACCTGACACAGATTGGCTTTTTATCTTCTGCATTTTTTTATCCTTATATTTTGCTACAGATTCCATCAGGTTATCTGGCTGATAAACTTGGCCCTAAAAATACGCTGTTTATTTCAACTTTAATTTTAGCAATCAGCACGTTAGCCTTCTCTTTTTCAGAAGGCTTTTTAACGGCGAATACTTCCCGTATTATCATGGGCATTGCCAGCGCGCCTGGTGTTGCTTGTGCAATGTGCCTTGCTGCACGATGGTTTCCAAAACAATTCACCATCATCGCAGGATTAATCGAGATGATGGGAATGTTAGGTGGGGCTGCTGGTGATTATTTTCTGGATATTTTTATTCATGATTATGGCTGGCGTACAGCAATGATTATCTGTGCTGGAATTGGATTCACATTAGCAGCATTAATATTGATATTTGTTCGAAATAAAGACAAACATTGCCTGTCATCCGGTCAAAATCAAAAGCCATGCCACCACCATACTATGGCACATTTCATGCTCTTATTAAAAAACCCTGAAGTATGGAAACACTGCCTGTTTGGTGGCCTTATCTTCACGGTGGTCAGTGCATTTTCCTCATTGTGGAGCATTGGCTTTTTACAAACTTATTTTCCTACCTATAAAGCAGATGCAGCATTTGCAACTGCTTTTATTTTTATCGGTGCGGCAACTGGTGCTGGGGTCAGCGGCTGGCTTGCCAATAAATTTGGTTACAAAACAGTCATGCAATGTTTTAGCGTTACAACACTGATTGTCTTCATTATCTTGCTGTATATTCCAATCTCCTTTTTCCTGGCAAATATTTTACTGTTTATCCTGGGTCTTGGTGCTGGTGCTTATATCCTTGCCTTTGGCAGCATTGAAAGGCTTGTCCACCCGGATGCTCAAGGTATTGCCATGGGGTTTACCAATATGATTATTATTGGTTTAGGTGGACCTTTATTACAACCGCTTATCGGGTGGATGTTAAGCTGGTATCAAAATGCTTACAGCTGTCATGTTAACACAGAAGGAAGCTTCCAAATGGCATTATCCCCCATATTAATAAGCTTAATTATTGCAACCTTATTAAGCTTTCTTGTAAAACGCAAAAAACATATAAACACCGATGACACCAAGTAATATCACCACTCATTATCGCTTCTTATGGGTTTTAATCGTAAGCTATGTCTGTGTGTTGCTGATGGCAAACTGGTATGATGCACGCATTATCTCTATTTTAGGTATTGAGACTGACGCAGGCACTTTAATCTTTCCACTTAGTTTCCTATGCGCTGATTTAATCACTGAAGTTTATGGTTATAAGCGAACAAGACTGGCTATTTGGGCTGCATTTATATTAAATCTTATTTTTCTAGTTTATGGCCTTATTATCACAAACCTGCCTTCACCTGAATTTGCCATTCAAAGCAATGCTGCATTTGATCAAATCGTCCAGATGAATAT
>NZ_KZ984701.1:0-714 GCF_003574485.1 Facilibium subflavum | reverse complement strand
AACATTTATTGCTGCTTTTGTTGACAGTTTTATTTTCAGTATTATTGCTTTTTTACACATCTTTAATCTATCGGCTGTGATAACACTTGCAGTTAGTATGTGGTTGATCAAGGTAATCATCGAGTTATGTGGTTTGCCTGTTTCTATCTATCTTGCTAAAAAACTCAAACAAGTTGAAAAAACAGATATCTATGACGAAAAAACGAATTTCACACTCTTTAGCATCGATAGCGGTTACCATCAATCAAATAATCGCTTCCATTAGTAAATCAATAGCATTTTTTACTATTGCTTTTTTTAAAAAAAGCCAGCATTTTATCATCCATTAAATTTTTTATGCACTTGCTTTATTTTTAGAAAATAAAGCATTATGATAATTTTTTAACTCGGGGAAAATAAAAAGGGGAAGTACCTTGAAATATCAAATCGGACTTTTTTCAGCAACAGCCATTCCAATCACATCAATGGTTGGTTCAGGCTGGCTTTTCAGCGCACAGTTAAATGCCCAACTGGCAGGAAATTGCGCCTGAATGCTTTGCGAAACTTTGCATGCTTTATCCAGAGCGTGGCTTAAACGCAAAATGTGTTTCCATAAGCCATGGAAAAGATTTTGGCATGGTTTTTGCATTTGCAATCTGGTTTGGCCTTCTGGCGATGATTCCAACAGAAGCACAGGCGACTGTTCAGTATTTAAGCCCTTTTATCAGCTTCACG
>NZ_QLIT01000124.1 GCF_003574485.1 Facilibium subflavum | reverse complement strand
TATGGCGAGTATGGTTAAAATATTGTAACAGTAGTTGTTCAAGTGCTTTGGCGTGTTCCATGTGCATTGTTTATTAAGTTTTTGGCGAAACAAAAATGCCATGAAAACCGCTAAAAATAAAGCGTTGATTCAGCTACTGTCCTGTAGTGTGATGGCAACTATATTTCCTTTTTGTCTATTTTTTTTCTGTCGCATTGCCTTTTTTTCTGACATTATTTTCCCTCTACTCCAAGCGAAACAAATAGCCACGACCATGAATAGTCTTGATGCGGTTAAACTTTTTATCGTCTAGTTTCTGTCGTAAACGGCTGATATTAATATCAATCGTGCGGTCGCTGACCACATATTTATCCTGATAAAGCGCATCGAGGATTTTCCCTCTTGAAACCACTTTATTGGCATTTTTTATCAGCAATGTTAGCAGCAAGAATTCAAGCCGACTTAAATTAACCTGGCTGCCATTTACATCAAATAAACTCTGTGTATCAAAATTAACTATCCATTTATCAAAGCTTACTTGCTGAATAGGTTCTGGTTTTTCATCGTCTTCACTTTGTCTTTGGGTAAAATTTAAAATACTTTTGATCTTTGATACCAACATCCGCGGTTTAAAGGGTTTGGTGATATAATCGATTGCACCAGCTTCAAGGCACACAATCTGATCAAGCTCATCATCAACCGCTGTTAACATAATAACAGGAATATGGATTTTGGGTACAATACGCTTACAAAAACTGATTCCATCTTCTGGCGACATCATGATATCAAGCACCATTAAATCCACCGTTTCCTTGTTTAAAATCTCTTCAGCTTTGCGTGTATTCTCTGCATATAAAGGTGCAAGACCGTATTTTTCCAAAACAGCCCCAATATACTCCCGCAAACGTGCATCATCATCAACAACGAGGATTTTTTCATACAATTCATTGTTTAGTTTTATCTTGCCTAATGGATAATCTAGACCTTTTTAAGCAGACTGTCACTTCTTTGTTTACCAGCTTTTTTATTATCTACGATTTACTAAAAAAGCTTATTTGTTACAACTTATTACCTTTTTGCAACAAAAATGAAAGGTTTAATTGTTAGACTCATTCTGTTTAAAAAAACATCAAAGGTGGTATGCAATGAAATTCGCATTTAAAAAATCAGGTTTATTTTGTCTAACGGCTTTAACAAGCTTAGTACTTGCTGGTTGCGGTGGGGCTTCTGATGGTGATAGCAGTAAAGCCAGCACAAGTCAAAGTTACAACCTCAGTTTATCTGGTAACGATCAGCTAGCACCTGGTGAAACAGGGGAAATTGTTGTTGACTATAGCATTCAAAATACAACTATTGGCAGTACCATGGCGTCTGTTGCACCAAATCAGGTCATTAGCAAACTAAAACTTCCAAGCGATTTGATGGTCACCCAAGGAAGCTGCAATACGATTAGCGCTGGCAACAGTCAATGTGAATTTAGCGTAACAAAAAAAATAGATACCGAAATGGTTAAACCTCAAGCAGATATTTTCACAAGAGATTATCATTTTTCAGGTACATGCTCTACAACTTCCTGCAATATATCAAGCGTTAGTGCTTCTGCTGTAAGTGACAATAACTATGATGTTAACCTATACAACTTTAATGCACTACGTACTAGATTTATTCCCCATGCTACATTGACGCTTGTCAGTCTACCTTACCGCACATTAATTACCTATAACGATATAAACGATGCTGCTGAACATTTAATAGCCAAGACTAAGAATGATACTTTTTATCTTTATCTAGATAACCCTGCAGCAACAGCGCCACAAAATGTATTAGGCGATAAGCTTTCTCTTGATATTAAAGAAATTACCGATACAGCACAAAAGCAAACGTTGCTGCAAGATTTAGAGCTTGATGCAGCAGGGAAATTATTTAAAGTGACGATTAATAATCGATAATTTATATGGACAATTACAACTATCAAATGACATTAATACAAAAGTGATCACTTACTATGATAGCAACAAAGACAAAACGCACTTAAAAGATTTCTATTACCATAGCGAATATCAATTGCCATTGCAATCAAGCCAAACACATGGAAAACATGTTGTTGACCAAAGCAAAATGTAATCATTGCTATCTCCCTATTACATAAAAATAAAAGATATTAAAACAAGCTTAGCCTGCTTTTAAAGTAACTGTATAATCTAAGCCGGCAGTATACAACTGATCCTCTAAAAGGCGAGAAATAAAAAATTCTTTTGGATGCTTTAAGTATTCAGCAAATTTTAAGTCAAGGACGAATGATTTTCTGGGTTAAAAGCTCAATAATCTGAGATGGTTTGCCATCACAAGGATAGCCTTGATCATAAACATAGCCAAGCTTGTGAGGAAAATACTTTTCAACTTCTTTGGCTGTTGTTGCCGGTGGCTTATTGGATAAATTTGCACTGGTTGAAATAATGGCTTGATCCAATGCTTGACTGACCGCTTTTAATACTGGATGGTCAGTGAGCCTTACCGCAATGCTTGTATACTGTCCAGTTAACCAGTGTATTTCTTTTTTCGCTGGAATAATCCATGTTGTTGGTCTTTTTGTTGGCTTTTTAATTAATTCAAGGTGTCGCTTGTCTAACTGTGTAAGATCTGCATAATCAAGTAAATGTGCCAAATCATTTGATACAACGATAAACCCCTTTTCAAAAGCACGTTCTTTTAATTGAATCAATCTCTCAACCGTCTTAGGCGTAATAATACAGCTTAAGCCGTAAACTGACTCTGTTGGTAACGCCACAATCTGTTGTTGCTTTATCTGTTTAATTGCTTCATGCAGCTTATCAGTTGAAAAAGATTTATTCATTTAGTTAAATTTAATCGTTTTAATGCTAAAATTATAACGGAAGGTTTCTAAATTGAAATTACCAATGTCATTTATTTTAAAGAACATTCAAGGAGGTCTATCATGGAACAACAAGAAATGGATGCTAGGTTAAAGTTAATTCTAACCGCACAAATCGACAAGCTTGATGAATTAGAAAAAGTCTGGATGTATGGTTATGCGCATGGCAAAGCAGATAAGCCAGATACGGATAACCCATTTCCACAAAATACTGTCGAATATAATTATTGGCTTGAAGGATTTGAGTCAGGTGAATATGGCGAAGAGCCACTTTTTCCTGAATATATTTCTATCCTTGCCGAAACATCTAATGAAAACGATGAGACCATACAAAAACGTAAACGTTTTCATCTGGATAAAATCGATAAATTAATTGCAGGAACAGGCATAGGTGTCGCAACCGCATCAATGGTTGCCGCAGCATTAATCAATTTTGTTGCTTAGGCCCTTTTGTCACTAAACGTTAATTTGCAAAAATTGCAGAAAAATATGCTTTCAACATAGGATAATAAAAACGTAAATAAAGCTTACAGGCGATCAAAGCATTAATATTTTACTTGTACTTTATATGCCGAATCTTTTAATATAAATAACACAAACCAATCATACGGTTGTGCACAATGAAAACAAAAATTAAAATCTGTGGAATTACCAATATAGAAGATGCGCTTTATGCTATTGATTGTGGAGCAGATGCCATTGGGCTTGTTTTTTATGCCAAATCACCACGGTATATTTCCTTAGCACATGCTAAAGTAATTATTCAACAACTTCCTCCTTTTGTCAGTGTTTTTGGTCTTTGTGTTAACGCAGATCCAAACTTTGTTAAACAGGTTATCCGTACAGGTGTTAATATTTTACAGTTTCATGGTGATGAATCACCAAGTTTTTGTCAGCAGTTTGGCTTTCCTTACGTCAAAGCGGTTCGTGTTGAAAAAAAAGATGATATTGAAAATGCTGCTAATGAATACAATGAATCAAGAGCATTATTGCTTGACTCAAAGTCAAAGCATGTTTATGGCGGCTCAGGGCAGATGTTTGACTGGTCAATCATTCCTCAAGATTTAGCAAAAAAAGTCATTGTTGCCGGAGGATTAACCCCTCTTAATGTTACAAATCTTCTTGAAAAAGTAAGCCCTATGGGGGTGGATGTTAGCAGTGGCGTTGAGTTACAAAAAGCAGTAAAATCAAAACAAAAAATAAAAGACTTTTGTCATGCTGTGAGAAAGTTCAACTGCCGCTTAACGGGAGCCCATCCATCTAACTGTGTAAATTTTTCATAGCACTTAAATTCTGCCTTCAAATTTAATTAAAAAATGCGGCATTGCTTCACTCCAACTTCTAATTGGCATTGTCCATTTTTTTGTTCTGACGCGCTTCGTGTATGTC
>NZ_QLIT01000123.1 GCF_003574485.1 Facilibium subflavum | reverse complement strand
GATTTGATAAAACAATAATCAGTTTTAGTGGATTTTTAAACTTTTCTGGGAGTTTGATTTGGATGCGGTAAAAAAATTGGTTCACAGAACCAAGTAATAACATCACAAAAACTGGAGTATTTGATTATGTTGCTATTTGTAATGGTCATTTTGATAAACCAAATATCGACGATTATTGGCTGTCAAAAAAACCAATCATAGATATAGTGCATAGTAAATATTATCGCTGCCCAAGCCAGTATAAAGGTACGGTTATTTGTGTTGGATATGCTTCTTCTGGTGTCGATATTACACATGAGCTACGTAAAAACGGTTGCAATGTTTACGTTGCAAAAAAGGACATTACAAAACAAGAAGAGCTTTATACGCTGCAGGAAGGTGCGGTTGACTACTTTTCAACAGTAACTTCTTTTATATCAAAACCGGTGGATGTTTTTAACAAGGATGGATGCTCTTATGTAGTAACAGAGCATGGAAACAAGGTACAGTGTGATCATATTATCTATTGCACAGGCTATTGTTATGAATATCCATTCTTTGAGCCAGACACTATTATGATGCATGATAAATGTGTACATCCATTATATAAGCATCTTGTCCACTTATATTACCCCTCTTTAGCTTTTGTGGGGCTGCCATATAACGTATTGCCATTCTTGCTTTTTGAAGCACAAGCTGAGTATTTGGCTTCTTTATGGAGTCGTCAAGTGGCATTGCCCTTGTTCCAAGTAAGGTATAAAAAAATGCTATCAACATATTCAGACGCACAAGGAAAAAATCAATTTCCTAACCATGTACACAAGTTATCAGAAGGCCAGTGGGATTATGTTATGGACTTATATGCAGCGGCAATGAAATTGAGTGATAAAATTATTTCATCGATTGAGTTGATCAAGGAGGTCTTTGAAGACACGGCTAAAAATAAAGAAAGAAACCCTTTAGGTTTTCGTACTGTTAATTACCAAATTGATTTTGGGAGAAAAGTATGGAAGCATAAATAGCATTGTTGACAATATAATATTGACAGTATATTATCAACATTAATTCCGCGTTTTAATTTATTTGCCCAAATAAAATATTAAGCTGGAGTCAAAATTTGCGGGGGCGCGGGTGCATCCAGTGCTACTTTCCAGTTAAGTGGCACTGGCTCTGCATTTAGGCGTGAAATACCCTGAAACTCAGGTGTCAATTTGGAAGTTTAGGAACGAAATTCATTAAGGGGAGATATGTAGAATGGAAGCATTTTGTGTGTCAAATAATAATCAACTCCCTGAAGTAACAACGGATTATTTAAATTAATTTTTACATCTTAGCAATGTGTATATTTTAGGATCTGACTAAAAAATAGGAATACGTAAAAAACACCTAGTCATTTGACCTTATTGTGATCAGGTTGATTTACCGTACAGTACAAGCTTCTTGTATGATAAGTTAACTTGTTTTTCTGTTTCCTTACCCCATATTGAAAATACTAACTCAGTTATGAAATCATCAATTGGGAAATCGTTGCTATTGAACATTAAAGGAAGCCAGCCTTTTAAGTAGCGTATATATTCACCTGAACTGTAGTAAGGAATTTCTTCTATTGAAGCGTCGGTTTTTATAATCGATAAGCTATTATCATTTATTATTTTGGCATACTGCTCTGAAGTTATCCAATGCTTATAAATTGATTTATCAAGCCAACTTGCCCATGATTCTTTCTTTAGCAAGTCTATTATTGGTACCCAGTAAGGGGATTCTTTTGGGTATGTTACGATTAAAAATTTACCATCCTTTTCCAGAAGGCTATGTATTTTTTTAAAAATGTTATCAACATCTCCACACCAGTATATTGAGTTAAAGGCAGTTATAAGGGAATATTTTTCTTTTGTATCATAGTTTAGTATTGTTGATTCTACGAATGTAGTCATTTTATTTGAATTATGTTCATTAGCAAAATTAATCATACTATGAGACGAGTCTATGCCTGTGATGCAGCCATATTGTGACATGAGCTTTGTTATATATCCGTCACCACTGCCAACGTCTAAAATTTTTTCATCATTGGAAAATTGATGATATTGAAATAAATCGATAGCTATTTTTTTTTGTAAATCAGAGTTTGTGCAGTAATATTTAGCATCTAGTTGATTAGTCATTTTTTATTCTTACTTGATTACAGGTTTTGCATCGTAGGTGCTATAAATATTGCAATTTGCCTTTAAAAATTTCAAGTAAATATTGTACTGATGACGGGTAAAGGTATTTTTCAGGGTGATTAATTAGGTGGCAAGGGGATGTCCTATAGGTACTTTATTTAGCGTAAAACTAGTCCCTAAAGCAACTATAAAGCAGCCAATCAGGAATAACCAGGCCATAGTGAAATCAACATTTCCTCTGACACCATGTATAAACCAAGCAAAAAGTGGCTGTAAAGCAGCGCCAAGCAAATTTAATATTAAAGAGGCAAGTCCAGTCGCTGTATTTGCAACATCAGGAGGGTTGTTTTCTGCGATGTAAGGATAGCCAACAACTTGAGATGATAGGAAGAAGCCAAGAGAGAAAATAAGTATGGTTAATACAAATAGAGTCGGCAGCATTAGAAGGACCCATGTTAAGGTACGTGCGCTGAGCCGCGGGGGAGTTATTGTCAAATTTGGTGTATGGCTATTAGCCGCTTCCTCGAGTTAAGCCTGTTAAAGCATCTTTTACTTCAGTTTCTACTGTATTTTTCAGAGCAAGTACGTTATCTTTACTCATGTGTATATTCCTCCATCTGCAGCGAATACACCACCTAAGTACAGCTGGTCATATTTCAGCCCATACACCAAATTCGAGTATATCTCTCCAAGAAGAACAAGGAAAAACAATGCCAAATAAAATAACATTACTTTTTCTTTCCTGCCTTTGTGGCTTTTCGGTTGCCAATATTTATTATATGCAGCCACTTTTTGTTTTAATGGCAGACAGCTATCATATGAATGTTGATACGGTAACCACGCTTTCAGCAATAACGCAAATTGGTTATGCGCTGGGTTTGCTGCTTATTGTGCCGATAAGTGATGCATTTTGTCGCAAGAAACTGATTATTCGCTTATTTATTTTGAATGCGATTGCCCAAGCGCTTATTGCAGTTCAACCAAACTTTTTTCTATTGTTTCCTTTGTCCTTAATCATCGGTGCAAGCTCTGTTTCTGCACAGGTTGTTATCCCCGCAATTACCTTGATTTCGAGTAAGGAAGATCAAGGGAAAAATGTTGCCACGTTAATGTCTGGGCTTTTCTCAGGCATCGTGTTTGCCCGCTTACTGTCGGGTTTTGTCGGACATTATTTTGGCTGGTATGGCATTTATTATGTTTGTGTTGTGATTGACCTTGTTTTTATCGGCTTACTACTTACCTGTTTTCCCAAGATTCCTATGGGACAAAAAACAAACTATTCAACGCTTTTAGGTTCACTTTGGGGATTATTGATACGCCAGCCAGTATTGCAGAAATCCTGTGTGTTGGGTGGTGTGATCTTTTTTGCTTTTAGTGGGCTTTGGGGCGCTTTAGCATTGTTGTTATCACAAGCCCCTTACTTTTATAACAGCAGTATTATCGGAAGCTTTGCCTTAATTGGATTGTTTGGTGTGTTTGCTTCAGGTTTTATTGGTAAAGCCGCAGATAGGCATGGCCCTATGGTTATTGTTCGCTGGGTTCCAGTGCCTGTATTGCTGAGTTTTTTAATTTTAAGCCAGGCAAGTATGAGTGTGTGGGTCATCATCATTGCCATGGCAATTTTGGATATTGCATCTAGGGCTTCATTACTATCTAATCAGCTAGTCAACTACACGTTGTCAGCGCAGAATAGAGCGCGTTTAAATACGCTTTTTATGTTTTTCTACTTTATTGGAGGGGCGTTTGGTACCAGTGTTGGTGCTAATGTTGCCGAGCGTTATCACTGGCATGGCATTGCAGTATTTGGTATGGTTTGTGCACTTTTTGCATTGATGGTAAATATACTATGGCGCAAGCCTTCTGAGCTCTTGGCGCATTAAACCTTACAACAACTGAATCCTTTTTTTAAGCCTTGTTGTTGATACTGTTTCAATGGTTTTTATCTCCTGGGCATACCAGGAAATCCAAAGCTCATACAACAGCCACTGGATGGCTTGGACTTCTGAATCTTCTTTGGATAAGCCTTTTTCCCGACTTTGACACTTTTGAATGTGAAAGCCTTATTTTATAAGGATTCCTTCAAAACCCAGGGCACTACATTGAGTTATCCACAATAACAAAAGGTGTGCTTGCTAAAGACAGTCCCATCGT
>NZ_QLIT01000122.1 GCF_003574485.1 Facilibium subflavum | reverse complement strand
GCGTACTGAGTGATGAATCCCTAGTAATTGTAACCCTGGTTTAATCCCTTTTCCTTGAGTTATTGTCAAATTTGGTGTATGGCTTAGGCAGCATTTTGTTTATCCTGTTTTATTTTGTCTACTTCGTGCTCAGAAATCCCATCAATAAACTTCACCATATTGACGACTTCAGCTAAACGCTGATAACCTCTTAGTCTCAACCATTTTTTCTCTGCCTGCATTGCCATTTTAAAGAAAGCACAAAGCACTGTTTCTCTGGAATAGCAACCCCTGGCTTGCCTGGTTCGATGCTGTATCGTTGCAAAGGTTGACTCAATTGGATTGGTAGAGCGAATATGGCACCAGTGCTCCGCAGGAAAGCCGTAAAAAGTAAGCAGCTTCTCTTTATCCTTCGTCAGACATTCAACCGCCTTCGGGTACTTGGCTTGATAGGTTGCAATAAAATCTTTGTATGCTGCATGTGCTTCTTCCTTACCAGGTGCCATATAAATTCCATGTAACTTTGACTTCGCATGCGTTTGCAATGACTTAGGGAGCTTATTAAGAATATTCGCTGTTTTATGCACCCAGCAGCGCTGGTGTTGCGTTTTAGGAAATTCTTTCTCAATGGCAGACCAAAATCCCATCGCGCCATCGCCAATAGCCAGCTCAGGCGCTATTGTTAATCCTCTGCGTTTAATATCACGCAATAATTCTAACCAACTATCCGTACTTTCTCTGAAACCATCACTAAATGCAACAAGCTCTTTTTTACCATCTTCTGTCGCGCCTATTATCACAAGTATACAGGTCTTCTGGCTTTCCATACGTGCCGTTAAATAAATACCGTCAACCCACCAGTAAACATAGCGTTTGTCTGATAAAGAACAATTTTGCCATGCTTTAAGCTCATCACGCCATTGCGCTTTTAACCGACAAATCACCTGTGGTGATACATTTTTTGCATTTTCACCCAGTATCGGGGCTAATGCTGCTTGAAAATGATTGGTAGAGATTCCCTGCAAGTAAAGCAATGGTAGCAGTTCATCAATCGTTTTAGCTCGTCGCATATAAGGCGGAACAAGCAATGAGTGAAACTGAATACCGCTGCCTTTACGATCTCTGACTTTAGGTAGCTTAACCTTCACATTGCCAACACCAGTTGCAACGTTACGCTCAGGCTGATAACCATTACGCACAACTTGTTGTTTACCATCATCAAGCCTTAAATCTGATAATGACTCCATAAATTCCTTAAGCTCCACCATGATTGCTTCGTGTATTGCTTTATTAGCCGCTTCTCGAATTACGCCCGTTAAAGCATCTTTTACTTCATTTTCTACTGTATTTTTCAGAGCAAGTACGTTATCTTTACTCATGTGTGTATTCCTCCATTTTGAGCGTTTTTACTTTGCAAAATAATTCTATCATTCTGCAGTGAATACACCACCTAAGTATCGCTGATTATATTTCAGCCCATAC
>NZ_QLIT01000121.1 GCF_003574485.1 Facilibium subflavum | reverse complement strand
CAAACCTTCAATCCGCGTGCTTCGCTTGGGAACAAGTACAGGATCAAATTCACCTGAGCGATCACGAGGCACATCAATTTCCAATAGGCCATCTTCTGTTATTACGCTTTTTCGTGCCGTGCCGTTACGTGCATTAGCAGAATCGCTACGTTCATGCCTGTCATAACCAAGATGCGCCTTTAGTTCACCTTGTAAAGCACGTTCAACCAGACCTTTGGTTAATTGCTTCAATACGCCATCTGATTTAAATAGATTGGATAAATCAGCACCTGATTCGACAATGAGATCAAGCGCTTGATCTAATGCTTTGTTTTGTTCTTTGTTTTTCATCTTTCGTCCTTAGATTATACGTTTTAACCATTATAACCTATGAAAGAATTTACACAGTTATTTCAATACTCCCAGTTATATTTTCTGTGTATGTGATGGTTAGAAACTACTGATGCGGTTATTATTTGCTTATCGTGTCATAATGCCTCATTAATATAAATACGTGCTTATTTTTTGATGTTTTTCTTGAGCTTTAGTACCGTATTAAGATCGAGGCCAGTACACTTAATCACAAGCTTTTCATCCAGGCCTTCCACAAGCATTGTGCGTGCTGTTTCTTCGGCTTTTAATAATGCACCATGCTGCTGTGCTTGTTGCTCTCGCCTTTCTAAATAATTCATAAATTCACCATCTGTGTTTTTATTGATGACTTCAATTAATCTCTCAACTGCCGATTGATCAATATCTTGTCGACTTTCTATATATGAGAATACCTGATTTTTCATTTTTTGACATGTTTTGTCCCGATTGCAGCCCTATTTGGCTGTTTTGTATTATATCAATATCTTATCCGCAATGTCATACTTAAAGGTTGTGTTCATTAGATGTTTTAACACAGCTCTGGTTTTAAAATAAGCTGAAAAAAATGAAAAGTACACAACTGTCGTAATTAAGACTTCTTTTTTTGTGGATTTTATTTATGATGGGATAATCAAAATTTGTAAAGATATGTAAATTATGAGTCAAACTCTAACGGCAAAACACCCAAAATCGTTGTACTATGCCATTGCGGTGAATATCTGGGAGTATTTCAGTTATTATGGTATGCGTGCCTTACTGGTGCTTTATTTAACGCAAAAGCTGTTGTTTACTGATGAACATGCCTATGCTCTATATGGTGCTTATACTGCATTGGTATATGTTACACCGATTATTGGTGGGGTGATTGCTGATCGATATCTTGGTTATTATTGGGCAACCTTGTTGGGGGCTGCGACGATGGTGGCAGGACATTTGGTATTAGGACTTGATAGTGGTGGACTATATTTTGGTTTAGCCTTGATTATCTGTGGGTATGGGCTTTTTAAAACCAATATATCCTGTTTATTAGGTGCAACCTATTCAAAGACGCATAGTAAACGCGATAGTGGTTTTGCCTTGATGTATGTCGGTGGTAATATCGGTGCGTTTATTGCCCCAATATTATGCGCCTGGGCGGCGCAAACCTGGGGGTGGCATTATGGTTTCTTATTAGCAGCCATTGGCATGGCAACAGGCCTGGTTATTTTCTTGTGCGGCAAGAGGCATTTTGCAAAAGGCAATAAACCAGACTGGCAGGCTTTACGCGTTAAGGGTTTTTGGTCAGCGCGCGTTTTCCCTGTGGTGACCATTAGTATTGTTGTCGGGACATTATTCTTCAGTGTTGCACTTTATTATCTATTTGCTGGCTGGATTCTTTTAATCTGTGTTGCTGTGAGCCTTTATTTTCTGTTCTTTTTGTTTTTAAAGCTTAATACGCAGGATAAAAAGGCCTTATTTGCGATTTGTTTTTTTATGATTTTTGGGTTGATTTTTTGGGCATTTGATCAACAAGGCGGCAGTTCAATCAGTTTGTTTATTGAGCGCAATGTTATCAGAAGTTTTGACGGTTTCACGATCCCTGCGGCCTCATTTCAATCGATTAATCCATTTGCGATTTTAATCGGTGGTGTGATTATGTCACAACTTTGGTATTGGCTGATTAAAGCCGGTGTTAGACTTGGTGCGTTGGTCAAAATCTCATTGGGATTATTGGTATTAACCGCAGGCTTTTTTATGATTATGCTAGGGGCAAAAATTGCAGCCTCAAGCAATGGGCAGGTGTCGATGATCTGGGTTGTTGTCGGGATGGCATTAATTGGCTTTGCCGAGCTTTTTGTTGATCCAGTGGCTTTGGCCGAAATCACAAGGTTAAATCCAGGTGGTTCAGTTGGTTTTCTAGCTGGTGTTTATATGCTATTAACCGGGTCAACTGCCAATTACTTAGCCGCAGAGATTGCCTCATTAACCAGTATTAAAATGGCGAAGTCAAGCAGTGATTTTTTAATCAGCAGTGCAAAAAATTACGCTCATGTCTTCGGTGAGATTACAAAGGTCGCCGCAATTGCCTGTGCTATATTGTTAGTGATCTGTTTTGGGTTGTTTGTTTATCGGAAGTTTAGGCATAAAAATGCAGTATTATAACTAGCGCCCAATACTTCTCTAAGTTAACAAGCAGATGCTATGGCGTATATATCAAGCTTACTTTCTATATTTTCCTTATCTAAGTTATTATAAAATTGGCAAGTAGCTGTAGTTCTACCTAACTTTCTTTTATTTAATTCTTGATCTTTTAAGGCAGTTGTTAAATTTTCACGGAATTCTTCAAAGGATGTCGTGTCGTGATAACTTGTATTAACTGTTGCTAAAGCACGAGCGACTTTGGTGGTTACTTTGTATGAAATGTTTTCTGGTCCAATTAATTTTTTAAAGGTGCCATCAAGCTCTGTTCCTCCGCCAAGGTATTTATATTTTACTTGTTTGTTAGCCGCTAAAATTAACTTTATCACAAAAGATTTCTTTTTTTCCTGTTGTTGATCTATGTTTTTAATTGTATCTGGTATAGTTATAGTCTTTTCAACCTTCAATGGCTCCTTCAGTTTAGCTTCAACTTCAAACAGTTTTTGTTCAAGCTCAATGATTTTCTTATCTTTGTGATTTAGTTGCTCCTGTAAAGACGCAATTTCTTTCAAATAGTTTTTAACATCGTTATGGAGTTTTCTGTATTCTTCAAAAATATCAGTGGCAAATTTCTCATTTTCATTTACAAGTTCACAGGCACGGTTAAATGCATCGACTATTTTATTTATAGTTGGCACAATGTTCTCTAAGGTTTCTTGTAATATTGTTAATAGACTGCTACTGTTTGAAACGCTTGGCAAGATACCGCCTATTTTACTTCTGAGAGTTTCAGGATTTATATTTTGTGTTACACGATCTTGAGACTTTTCCAGCTTATTATAAATATCAACATATAATTTTTTATTTTCTTCTGTTATAGATTTCAAGTCAAATTTCTTACCGTCTTGGAAAATCTTCAGTAGCGTTTGTCCTTGCTCTATATTGTTTTTCACTGTGGTATAACTATCCTCTACTGATTTCTTCCATTCAGCTAATAAGTCGGCATTCTTTTTTTGCAGTTCTTCTATTTTAGCTTCTTGGGCCAAATGATCATCCTGATACTTCTGTCCTAATTTTTCAATACAAGTTAAAGAATTTTCCTGTTGGGTAGTTTGTTGCTTTAACTGTTCGATGTAGTTTTGATTATGCATTTGTATATTTTGAAGCTTTGCATAATAAAACTCATCTGTATTGTCCCCATTTAATTGACTTACTACATTCAAATTAAAAACTGCATGCTCCGTATCCTCTGTAATTTCAGCATTGATTTTAACAGTATCAATCTTAGAAACCTCCGTTGCTTGCACTAGAATTCCTTGCCTGGATTTTTTTAAATACTGTACTATATTAGATAAATCATTATAATCCGATTTATTATTAATAGGTTCCTCAATACTCTCCATTAATCTGTGAAGGTGAGCAAAACAGTTTTCCCAAATACTTTTATACCCATTTTCAGTAAAAATAAGTATCCCCGCATTACTGGCAATTTTATGTAAGTAATGGAAAGCTTTCCCTAGTGATATTAGTTGAGCGGAAAGCTTGCATAGGTTGGCAAACTCTTTATTGGAAAGATAGCTGGATAAGTTTCCGTTTTCATTAGATGAGTAATCTTTTAGCTCTTCTAACGCTTCACATTGACGTGAAAATTCATTTACGTTAATATCGTCTGAATTCGAGCAATCAAGTAGTGATTTTATATTACAGAAAAGTTGATAGCGTTCTTTTCCAATTTTATCTAATCCTGAGTTTTCTTCTTTCTTTATAGCTTTGTTCACCTCTGAGCCTTGAATGATACTCTGTGTCAGTATTGTTTCATTATTCACACCAATATTGTTTTGTTGGACGTCAAGTGCATTAAGATAAAGTTTTTGGAATCTTAGCTTAGCTTTTAGCCCAGCTTTATAGTCATCAGGCTGATGAAGCTTTTGCGTTCGGTGTTGGATAATAGCAAAAGGTAGAATAAAATCTTCCTTAAGGTGCTGATTGAAAGCCGCAAGGTTTTTGTCAAGATTATCGAGCTTTTTTAGGTGTGTTTGCTGTGTGTGACAATGTGTTACCCATTGATCAATAGCTTCAGTATATTTTGTATTATATGTTTGGAGCGTTACTCTTTTGTCTCCCTCAGTTGCTGTTTTTGCTACTTTCGAAGCTAATTCTTGCAACTGGCTTTGTGTAGTTTCCATTGTATGTTTAGATTGTGCATCTTTAGTATCAGCATATTTGATAGCTGCTTTTGTATGTACTTGATTTAATTCAATATACAACAGATATGCTTTTGTTAAATTGTACGCGTTACTAGATGCCGAAATCTGCTGAGTTTTGTCTATTACTCTATTGCTAAAATAATGGTTTAGATCGATACGGGCTCTACTTATATTAGCTGCCAGCTCCCTTCCCAATGTGGTGCGATCATATTTATACATTTCTATATCACTATCACTATGCCTCTGTAAATCTAATAGTAAGTGATGCGTATAAGTTTTGTTTAAATCAAAACTGAACACTTTTTTTAAGGTGCTGTTGTCATATTCTGTAAATTTTTGGGCTACTGAATCATAAGCCGCTTTGATTTCATTATTTTCATTTTCGTGATGCCTATTATATAAATCCTGGAAGATGTTGTTATCTGGCATAGTCATAGCTCCTTTGATAATTTAATTTATAAGCAATATGCAAAAATATCATGCAGTGGTATATAGCTATAATTAGCTGATATGCATCTAATGTAAACGTGGTCCAACCACACAGGTAAAAATATAAGAATACAAAAAAGGTTTTATAGATATTTCAATAAAGGAAAACGGGGGGAAATCTTTGGAATAAAAAATTGTGGCGGAGAGAGGGGGATTCGAACCCCCGATGGAGCTATTAACCCCATACTCCCTTAGCAGGGGAGCGCCTTCAGCCTCTCGGCCATCTCTCCGCGGACACTGCAACAATTTAACGGCTTGGCAGTTTAATGTCAAGCGATTAATGTCGATTTTTATGGCTTTCTTAGATTAGGCTTCTGAGTCGTTAGCGTCAGATTCGCCTTTGATGCGTACGAAAATTTCTTCTCTGTGAACAGAAACATCTTTTGGTGCATTGATGCCTAGTCGGACCTGATTGCCTTTGACACCTAAAACAGTAACTGTAACATCGTCACCAATCATCACAGTTTCCCCAGTCTTTCTTGTTAAAATTAGCATTACCATAGCTCCTTTTTACTTGTTTTTTATCTTCCCAAGCTTGATGACTTGTATTTATTAATTAAAAAAGGCAATATGAATATACCCCACACTTCATATTGCCAACTTTCATTGATGAGTATAGCTTTTTTTAAGCTGTATACATCAAAAACCGCTCAATTTTAAATAAATAAAGAAAAAATGCCAGTTTTTTTTGGCATTTTTTGGGCAGTCAAAAGTGATAAATAAGCCGTTAAATCTTTTGCACAGCTGGATGAGCGCGGTAGAAAAAAATATTCATTTAGTAATATTTCTGTTGAAATTTTAATGTTCTATGCTTATTCCTTCTTTGCTGGGTTTGCTTAACAAAAAAATAAATGGCACAGAAACAATCAGTAATAGATAGGATAAATAGGCAACATCATCAAAAGAGATGATATTGGCCTGAGAGATAATCATATTGGCGATATGCGCCAATGTGCTTTGATCTTGAGCCTGCCAGCCTGTATGGGTAAGCCAGCTTTGATAGTTTGGGTTGGCTGGATTAATGTTTTTAACCATGTCGTGCCAGGCAACCTGTGCTTGTTGTGTTAATATCGTGACCATGATGGATGTGCCAACCGATGTGCCTAAATTGCGAAAAAAACTAAACATTCCACTGCCTTCGGCTAAATCCGCTGGTTTTAATGTCTGCAATGCCATTGTAGAGACCGGGACAAAGAAAAACCCCATGCCAAATCCTTGGATAATCCCTGGATAGGTTAAATTCCATGGATCGCTCATTAAAGGGATATGCGCATATAGATAGTTGCCATAGGCGGTGATTAAAATCCCAAGAAAGATAATAAAACGTAAATCTATTTTCTTAGCCAAGGGTGCAACAAATATCATGGCAACAGCCGCAGCGATGCCTCGTGGTGCCATAAGCTCACCTGACAATGAGGCTGAATAATTCATAAAGCCTTGCATAATCAAGGGCTGCACTGTCATAAGGCCAAAGATGCCTGCGGTATAAAGCACCAGCAAAATACATGAAGCTGTATAATTTCTATCTTTAAAAAGGTGCAGGTTTAGTATGTTTTTGGGATTAATCCAGCCTCTGATAATAAATATAAAAGCCCCGATAATCCAGATAAGCAATAAAGCTAAAATAAAATGCGATTCAAGCCAGCCATCACTATTCCCCCGATCAAGAAAGATTTGTAGTGCGGAGATGGTGATAACCATTAATAAAAGTCCACCCCAGTCAATTTTTAATTTTTGTCGTGGTGTTTCACTGATAAACAATATGGTCATGGTAGCAGCAATTAAACAAACCGGGATGTTGATATAAAAAATCCACCGCCAATTCATCCAGTCTGTGATATAGCCCCCTATTGTTGGCCCTAAAACAGGGGCTGCCATGATACCAATTCCCCAGATTGCCATTGCTTTGACCTGCTCTTTCGGGTCAAAAGTATCACGAAGTACATATTGTGATAATGGCACAAGCGAGGCGCCAAATATGCCTTGCATGATGCGAAAGAACACCATCTCACCAAGTGATGTTGCTAATCCGCAAAGCATTGAAAAAATTAAAAAACCAATGATATTGATAAATAACAGGCGCTTGCGGCCAACAACGCGCACAAGAAAACCTGTCAGCGGCATAAAAATCGCTGATGAGACGATATAGGAAGTAACAATCCAGGAAATCTCTTCGGTATTGGCACTTAATGAGCCTGCCATATCCTTTAAAGCAACATTGACGATTGTTGTATCAATAATTTCGATCATGGCTGCAAGCATCACGGTAATGGTGATAAGCCATTTTGTCATGCTTGTCATTGATTTAGATGGTGACATAGGTTTGTGAATTAGTCAGTGTGGATTTATTCTATACTACCTACAAAGCATTTTACAGTTATTTCAATACTCCCCTTTCATCTCGAATTCACCTAAGCTATCTGTCTTGATTTTTTTAAAATATTCATGTACCTTATTCCGGAGATCAGATTCTAGGTTATTATCGCTCAATACGTCATCCATGTTCTTATAAACTGCGCCATAAGACTCGAGTTTATACTGTTCATTTGCAAGGGCTGAAAGTCGGCTTACACTGAAATAGTAGTTATTTTCTGCTTCACCTGTTGCAGGGCGGTGCCATAAACCATAAGAAAACCTGAGTCTTGCAACATAAGAATCGCTAATAGTTGTAATATCAATTTTTTTATTGGTAGCATCAGGTAGCCATATATCGTTATCTACTTGACCAGAAAGACTCTGCTCGGTTAAGTCAAAATCTAGCCCTTGATGTGCATAAAAAAATAATGGAGATTCTTGTTTTAAGGTTCCCAGGACAGAGTCGTTAATCGTTTGTTTGGTATAATCTTTAACATCCCCGTTTATAGAAGTGAACAGGTAGTCGGCTCTTATAAGATCATACTTTACTTGCGTGAAATCAGCTTTATAGGGCTCTAAATAATCTACATGGTGAGATACATATCCTGTGTTCTGGTATGGTGGATGATAGTTATTTTCTTCTAATGGCGGCAACTCACGCCTTGGGACTTCTTCGTCATCATCAGACCATATAATATAAATCCCCGCTGCAGTCAACAGCCCTAACGCTATCGAACCAAAAGCAATCTTAATTGGTGAAGTTTTGTGCCCACTTGGATCAATATTCATGACAGGGTTGCCTCCTGTAAAACCGTATTTATTCCATTCATCGATTTTGGTATCACGTGTGATAAAGGTTTGTGTGGCTGGATGATAAAATCGTGCTCTTAGATACACCAGATTGCTGTTTTCATCGGTGTATTCCCTGTTATAACCAAAGCCTTTTGCATTTGTTATTTTCTGGCCTTTGCCATAGGCGGTGTAGTTGGTTGATGAAAGCTTTTGTTGTGAGGTAGAAAACTCATTTGACTCAGGTAGCATTGCCTTATTGCTTTTGCCATTGGTGAGATAAAAGTCAACATGCTGTAACTTTGCAATGACTGAATGGGCAAAGTTTAGCTGTGGTAATATGCACAGACTGATGAGAGTTGTTTTTTTGAGAAGATTCACTTGGCTTTTTTTCATATTTTCTCCTTTTTGTATGAAAAGTACTTATCAGCTCAATAGTTATCAAAATAAAATTACTTGTGAGATAGCGATTTATAAAGTATACGTTTAAATTTGTGATTATATAGTCTATAGAATTTACCTAATCAAAGGTCCATTATCGAAATATTTACCCATTTAAAGGTAAGTGTCCTATAGCTTAATAACGCTTTAAACTCATTTGTTGGAGCAACCGCCATACCTTTAAAGTAATAGAATTGCATCTTATTAAGAGCATTATTTAAGCTATTATCAAGCTCGGCTGTCATGGAGGCATAGCCAGTCATCCATTGGTCATGTTCTAGATGCTGATATAGTTCATCAATGCCAGAGGAAGAAGGTGTGCTGATCTCAGGGCTAATAAAATCCAAGATTAAGTTGCTAAGGTCATCATTTGCCTCAACCTGATAAGCCCTATTTTGAAATTCAATAAATGCGCCTAGTATGTCTGAACCATATATAAGCCTTGTAGAAAGCAATTGCTCATGTAAAAAATGCATATACTCAGCATTTGTTTCATCGATCAGTTTTGCTCTAATATCATTAAATAATAAATTATCTGGATCTATATTTAGCCGTCCTGTTAGCGTTAGGAGGTTGTAACGGTATCTTTTGCAATTTAAATAACAATAAGAGCTCTTGTATCCCTTTAATAAATTGCGGACTAAGTTATTTCTTCTAGCGATCAATGCATGATAGTCGTTATCATTGGATAATGCATCGATAAAACGAGCAGCATCCTCTGCATGTTGAGCAGCCTCTATATGCTTTGTTTTGATTTCATTAAAGACACTGCGTGTATCTTCTAAAACTTCATCTCCACCTTCAAACCTTTGAGCCATTTCACCAAAAATTTCAAATATATCATGCCCACTTGGATCAATATTCATGACAGGATTCCCTCCTGTAAAGCCGTATTTATTCCATTCATCGATTTTGGTATCACGTGTGATAAAGGTTTGTGTGGCTGGATGATAAAATCGTGCTCTTAGATACACCAGATTGCTGTTTTCATCGGTGTATTCCCTGTTATAACCAAAGCCTTTTGCATTTGCTATTTTCTGGCCTTTGCCATAGGCGGTGTAGTTGGTTGATGAAAGCTTTTGTTGTGAGGTAGAAAACTCATTTGACTCAGGTAACATTGCCTTATTGCTTTTGCCATTGGTGAGATAAAAGTCAACATGCTGTAACTTTGCAATTACTGGGTGAGCAAAATTCATCCTGGGTGCAGCAGCATATATTACAAGAAATATTATTGTTTTAAGTAAGCTTAAATAATCCTGTTTCATTTAATTTCCTATTTGCTGTTGTATGAGGTTTTGTTCTTTGTTTTTTGGGAGGATTACCCTAGATAACTCTTAAGAATCGGTGATCTACTAGCCTATATGATAGAAATTCGTCATATTCTTGACTTGCTTCCTCTGTTGCACCAAATAGAGTGTCTGTTAAATAATAAAATTGTATTGTATTAAGATGCATATTTATTTTTACTTCAGTACCAAAATCATCATCTAAAGAAAAGTGACTTGCCTGCATCTCGTTAAGCCCCACATATGCTGCATTTAACTCTGTATTAGAGTACGTAAAAACATCAGGATTATCTGATGGAAGCATAAAGTATTTATCTAGATCCACCTTTACATCTTGTGAGTAAACAATGTCAGGTTCTAATAACTCTTTAGAAAGTAATCGATTACCTAAATAATAGTTATAATCGTCTCTTGCGTGAGGCATTACGCTTGACCTAATATCATTAAATAATAAACTATCTGGATGCAAATTTAAACGATCTCCTTTTATAAAGTCATAGCGACTCTTTCTGAAATCAAAGCAATAATAAGAGTTTCTGTATTCCTTTAAGAAACTTCTTACCATTGTATTTCTTTTGTAGTTTAACGCCCTATAGCTTTGATTGTTCAAAGCATTGACAAACTCAGTGGCATTGTTTGAACCTTTAGCGGCTTCTATATTCATGACTTTAATTTCTTCAAAAACATCTTTTATATCTTCTACAAGCTGATTTCCATTTTCTACTCTTTGAGCCATTTCACCAAAAATTTCAAATATACCATGCCCACTTGGATCAATATTCATGACAGGGTTGCCTCCTGTAAAACCGTATTTATTCCATTCATCGGTTTTGGTATCACGTGTGATAAAGGTTTGTGTGGCTGGATGATAAAATCGTGCTCTTAGATACACCAGATTGCTGTTTTCATCGGTGTATTCCTTGTTATAACCAAAGCCTTTTGCATTTGCTATTTTCTGGCCTTTGCCATAGGCGGTGTAGTTGGTTGATGAAAGCTTTTGTTGTGAGGTAGAAAACTCATTTGACTCAGGTAGCATTGCCTTATTGCTTTTGCCATTGGTGAGATAAAAGTCAACATGCTGTAACTTTGCAATGACTGAATGGGCAAAGTTTAGCTGTGGTAATATGCACAGACTGATGAGAGTTGTTTTTTTGAGAAGATTCACTTGGCTTTTTTTCATATTTTCTCCTTTTTGTATGAAAAGTACTTATCAGCTCAATAGTTATCAAAATAAAATTACTGTGAGATAGCGATTTATAAAGTATACGCTTAAATTTGTGATTATATAGCCTATAGAATTTACCTAATCAAAGGGTGAAGCCATAATATTCTTCCATTATCGAAATATTTACCCATTTAAAGGTAAGTGTCCTATAGCTTAATAACGCTTTAAACTCATTTGTTGGAGCAATCGCCATGCCTTTAAAGTAATAGAATTGCACATTAGAGTAACTGTTGCATTTTTTGAAAAAGGAATGTGGCTTCTTTTTCGGTGATTAGAATTCGAAGATTTTTTCATCAATACTTTCTTCTATTCTAGGCTCATCAATCCTTTTTCCTCTTCTATATGTATCTATAATTATGTTTTTCTCGTTTCTGTTTAATTCAGAAAAGTCAAGCTTGCCAGAAAAAGTCTTCCATGCATTATCTGATATTTGTACTTTTTCAAGTGTTTCCTTAAGTCTCATAGTACGCTCATTTAGATCAACAGAGAGTCCTTGGATTATATTAAAAACATCTTTCGGCATGGCGATTTTAGGCTCTATTAATTGGTTATAAGAACGATGGGCATTCATAAGTATTTCATTAAGTTCATTTTCTGTTTTTAAATTTAGGTAGCGTACTGAAGTATATACTTCAGAGTTTATATATTTGATATATCTATAGAGCCTATTCCCTGTGTTAAATAACATAATGAGGCCGTTTAGCCCAATTATTGAATAACTGATATATGTGATGGATTTCAATGATTTAAAATTAAAAATAGGCATAATTCCCGCCGCGTCTGTTAGGGTAATTGCGACATTGAGGAAGTGCATATAAGGCAGGGTTGATTCATATAACAATTTTGGTGCTATATTAGTCTTGCTAGTAAGGCACAAAAGTCCACTTAACCCAGCAAAACCTAAGAGATACTGGGGGAAGTACTTCGGCGTGTTGTCCAAATTTTCTTCTTCCTTATCATGCCCACTTGGATCAATATTCATGACAAGGTTGCCTCCTGTAAAGCCGTATTTATTCCATTCATCGATTTTGGTATCACGTGTGATAAAGGTTTGTGTGGCTGGATGATAAAATCGTGCTCTTAGATACATCAGATTGCTGTTTTCATCGGTGTATTCCTTGTTATAACCAAAGCCTTTTGCATTTGTTATTTTCTGGCCTTTGCCATAGGCGGTGTAGTTGGTTGATGAAAGTTTTTGTTGTGAGGTAGAAAACTCATTGGATCCAGGTAGCATTGCCTTATTGCTTTTGCCATTGGTGAGATAAAAGTCAACATGCTGTAACTTTGCAATTACTGGGTGAGCAAAGTTTATCCTGGGTGCAGCAGCACATATTACAAGAAATATTATTGTTTTAAGTAAGCTTAAATAATTCTGTTTCATTTAATTTCCTTTATAAAATAAGGCCTGAGCAAAAATATCTTTCTTCAAACCTGTGGATAACTTTGAAAAGTGTCAAAGTCAGGATATAAGCGGGTAGAGCTCCTCATCATTAAATAACTCATCTCCCAGTATGAGTGCTTCAAAATCCTTCGGAGACACGTCTGGCCGTCTAAAACTGTTTGGGGTGAGCTTAAGCGTTGTCCGAAATACATCCTTATCATAAAAGTCTGTTAATTCAGACGTTGGTACAAAGGCCTCGAGATCCTTTAATGGCTTTGCAGGCATCATGACAAGGGACGTAACAAAGTTATCATAGTCACGTGCTATAAAAAATTCTCCATACTCCATTAACTCTGCCATTTGAGGACTAAACGTTGATGAGCTTTGTAGGTATTTTAAGTAATAGTATTGTATTTTATGTAGTGATATATTGTTTTGTGTTCGTCGTGTAAATGAATCATCACCATATATATCTCTTATAATTTCTGAAGACTCATTAAACGACTCAAACCAGTTAATTTTTGTTTCCAATTCAATTTTAGCTGTTTCCAAGGGGTCATGGAATGGCTTAATCTTATCATAAGCACTTTGCATGAGTTTAACAAATTGATCTTCATCCTCCAGTTCAAGGTGATGGGAAGAATAATCTGCATAAGTCTGTTCAGTATTAATAAGGTGTATTCTTGCGTATTTTCTATCTTGCAGCATTTCAGTAAGTCTATTGGCTTCCTCTTCATCTAATATTGCTGTCAAAACTTCAAATATACCATGCCCACTTGGATCAATATTCATGACAGGGTTGCCTCCTGTAAAACCGTATTTATTCCATTCATCGATTTTGGTATCACGTGTGATAAAGGTTTGTGTGGCTGGATGATAAAATCGTGCTCTTAGATACACCAGATTGCTGTTTTCATCGGTGTATTCCCTGTTATAACCAAAGCCTTTTGCATTTGTTATTTTCTGGCCTTTGCCATAGGCGGTGTAGTTGGTTGATGAAAGCTTTTGTTGTGAGGTAGAAAACTCATTTGACTCAGGTAGCATTGCCTTATTGCTTTTGCCATTGGTGAGATAAAAGTCAACATGCTGTAACTTTGCAATTACTGGGTGAGCAAAGTTTAGCTGTGGTAATATGCACAGAATGATAAGAGTTATTTTTTTAAAAAAGTGCACTTGGTTTTCCATATTAAGCTCCTTTATAGCAATTTTATATTTTATGGTAGTACGTTCAATTCTCCATCTTCGACTGCTATATTACCTTCAGGTGCTCCTGCTTGTGCTCGTGCTGGTGCCCCAGCTTCGTCTGCTCTATTATCATCAGGTGCTCGTCGTGCTCGTGCTGGTGCCCCAGCTTCGCCTGCTATATTATCATAAGGTGCTTGTGCTTGTGCTCGTGCTGGTGCCCCAGCTTCGTCTGCTCTATTATCATCAGGTGCTCGTCGTGCTCGTGCTGGTGCCCCAGCTTCGCCTGCTATATTATCATAAGGTGCTTGTGCTTGTGCTTGTGCTCGTGCTCGTTCTAGTACTAGTTCTTCCAATACTGCTCCTGGCGGACCATTTTCGTCTGCTTGCCCATCCATCTCTTGTATTTCCTTTTTATAATAAAAATACCCAGCTGTATGTCTGATAATACCGGTGAGTGCAGTAACTATTACCATATCCTTTAGTGGGAAGAAATAAGTAGGAACTTGAGTATGATTTTGTAACCGGTTTGCGCTAAACGCTCCCATCACACCCATTAAAAAAGTGCTCATGGATAGGAGAGGGTTTATGGTAAAACCGAATGAAGATGGTGCATAAATGACATAACTCTTGGTAAATGTAATAATTGATACCCATGTGAAGTTCATTGCTAAATCACCCACCATATAGCCAATTGCTTCTGGCGTTGTAAAGTTAGAGAAAAATGATTTTTTCTTAGAATGCCCACTTGGATCAATATTCATGACAGGATTCCCTCCTGTAAAACCGTATTTATTCCATTCATCGATTTTGGTATCACGTGTGATAAAGGTTTGTGTGGCTGGATGATAAAAGCGTGCTCTTAGATACACCAGATTGCTGTTTTCATCGGTGTATTCCCTGTTATAACCAAAGCCTTTTGCATTTGCTATTTTCTGGCCTTTGCCATAGGCGGTGTAGTTGGTTGATGAAAGCTTTTGTTGTGAGGTAGAAAACTCATTTGACTCAGGTAGCATTGCCTTATTGCTTTTGCCATTGGTGAGATAAAAGTCAACATGCTGTAACTTTGCAATTGCTGGGTGAGCAAAGTTTAGCCTGGGCAAAGCAGCACATATTACAAGAAATATTATTGTTTTAAGTAAGCCTAAATAATCCTGTTTCATTTAATTTCCTACTTGCTATTGTATGAGATTTTATTCTTTTTCGTATTGTACACATTAAAATTACAGGGTTGATATCCTATAAAATTTACTTAAAAACATAGTTTAGAAATTGAAGTTGCCATAATCCTTGACTTTCCCTGCAATAATCTTTCCTGTAATCGGTGTTTTTAAATTCAGGTAAATCATCCTGGGTAAACTTGCATAGCTGGATGTGCTGTTTTTTAACCAGTAAGCTTGTGTTACACCTGATGCCATCCCTAAGAAAAAGGAAGTGCTAAGGTTTATTGCATTATTTGACCAGTAGCTGCTGCTTTTAAATTTGTTGTAACTTCCTTGCTGTGACGCAGCATCAATAACATCATTAAGAATAGGAGCTATCGTCGTTACAGAGGTGTTGATAAATGTTCTAAACCCTCCCCTAAGCGCCGCACTTAAATAAGGTGTGTTTTGATCAAGTCTTGGACTTAGTCTGCCATAAAAATAACCTCCAATAGCCCCAAATAGGGCGCCTAAAGCAATATAGCGAGTAAGATTCCAGCTTAGATTATTTCCATAATTTTGTTGATATTTTAATAAATTTGCACCAGAAGCGCTTATCAAAGTCGAAGCCATGGCGCTTCTTGTAACCCATAAATCTTTGTTTGCACTACTTATTATACCACTTTCTTCGCCTTCTTGTTCTGCTATAAATAAATGAGGTTGCGCTGAAACCATACCTACCCAGGCAGAAGCTGCAATAAGAAGATCACCAGAAGCAGCAATATTTTTGTGATGAATAAAATTGCCAATAGCTTGGGTAATAGAGCCAATAGATCCACCAATACCAAAGGCAATTATACTGCTGGCCCCCTTGGTAAAAGGCATTGCAAATGTTGCAAGAATTGCAGAGCTAAGTGCAAAGCTATCCCAGGCACTATGGCCAGTTGGGTCAATATTTTGAATCGGGTTGTCATCTGAGAAATTATATCTATTCCATTGGTTGATGTGGTTATCCTGGGTTATAAAACTTTGGGTGGATGGATTATAATATCTGGATCGTAAATAGACCATTTCACTTATTGGATCTTGGTATTCCTCATTATAGGTAAATGATAAACTCGCCTGGCTTGTTAAATGGCTTTTGGCGTTTCCATATGCAAAATAACTGGTTGATTGTATTTGATCCTGTTTCTGTTGTATTATGCCAATATTATTTTTGTTGTTCGATAAGTAATAAATTATATTGTGGCATTCTGCATCGTTGAGCAGCATGAAGTTGATAAGCATAAGAATCATAAGTCTACTGTAGAAATTAAACCTTGGCTTTATGTGAAAGTCGATAATCCCAGAATGTGTCATTTCTTTCCTGGTTTTTGAGTTATGCTGATGGTGTGAAGTTTCATCATTATTCTGTTGCCCCGTTTTTTCTCCGCCTGCTATGCTTTTTTGGCGGGATTGAATTTTATTAATGTGTTTTCTTTTAAATATCATGCTCGCTACTCCTTAAAATTATGAATGAGTAAAATTTTTTTTTGACTGAAGGTGGTCTTGTCACCTTGAAGTGAACTTTTACCTAGCATTTAGATTAAGGTGTATGCTACTAGAATTATTAGCCATAGTATAACCTATATAACCTACCTATACCCTAATGGCACTAAGTT
>NZ_QLIT01000120.1 GCF_003574485.1 Facilibium subflavum | reverse complement strand
TGACGTAAGATATGTGTTTGATCGTATTGGCAGTGCCAGATCTGACCGAGATTATGAACAGCTGACACCAAAGTTTGCCCAGCAGCATGTCGCTAAACTTAAACCGGACAAACAAAGCAAACCGAAGGAAACCAAAACAGAAGCACCTGTTTTTTCAAAAAATGGCTGATAGGTCCTATAGGGGAAGTGTGCCCTTTATGGAGCGGTTACGTAACTAACGCATTTCTAGATTCCATTAATTCACTACTTTTATATGTATATCCATTTATACACTTTACATAGTCTCCAAGCCTAACTTCCCCCCACCCCTCATCAGCTTTTTCAATAAACCACTCTCTAAATAGAGTTTGTGCCATATCTTCTAGGGTTTGGTTTTGTTTGTGGAGTAAGTCAATTTTATCATCAAGACTAGATAGCACTTCGACTATGGCTTTTTGTTCGGCGAGTGGCGGAAAGCTAACAGGCATATTTTTAAGAACAGATGCTTTTATACCAAAAACAGTTGTACCAGAAGCCCTAGAGTCAAGTTCATATTGCCCCTGTTCACTTTGAAGATAATATTTTAAGAATATATTGTCCATAATATCAGGATAACATCTCATAGTTATTATTCTTTGAGCTAATGCAACATTACTATCCTTAATTAAGGCAACCTCTCCTAAAGGGGCTTCCGTAGTTAACACCACGTCATTAATTCTAGGAAATCCCCTAGTCATCCATGATTTATAACCATTATTATGAATAAACTCATTCGGCTCTAATATCTTACCATTTTTAACTACTTTTGCTGTAATTAGGGGTACACCAAATAATGTTTTCTTAGGAGTTTTTCCTCTATAATCTATAAAGCTCTCTACTACTTCGCATAAAGCTTTAGTACTCCAGCCCTTTGGTAATTCTGAATTACTCATTCGCCTCTCCCTCATATAGCATATTCATTACTAGTTTAATTATGATCTCTTTTTGACTTGGGGCAGATTGCGCCACCAGTAGAGCTATAGAAGCTAGAGCATTGTCATTTATTTTAGTCTCGCCATTTGGTTTATATAAAATTCCATTCTTGTGCAAGAATAATATAAAAAGATAAGCACCTATGCGTTTGTTACCATCATTAAATGGATGCCCTTTGATAATGTAATATAATAAATTTGCAGCCTTTGCCTCAACTGATGGCAAAAGATCTTCGCCTGCAAAGCTTTGATAGATATTACGTAAATTACCCTTTAGCTCGCCTGCTTTTTCTTGCCCAAAAAGCTCTGTAGCTTCGCCTTTGGCTATTAGTGTACTTTTTAGCTTTGCTATAGCTGCTTTAGCCTCATCATAATCAAGTATGAATTTTGATTCTTTAGTTTGTGTAATCTCTTCCAAGCTTTGATCATCATAGCCTTGTAAAAGCGCCCAACTCTTAGCATAATTAGAGGCTATTTCTACAAAGCCTTTTGCTTCATCTGTACCTATAGCATTATTTTGTAAGCTTTGTTTTATAAGCTGTATAGTTTGCTCTAGCTCTTGTAGTTTTTGTTGCTTGAGCTTGTCTTTGTTTAGTGCATAGCCTTTGATAAGGTATTCTTTTAGAACTTTATTTGCCCATTTTCTAAATTTTATAGCCTTAGATGAGCTAGTTCTATAGCCTACTGATAGTACTACATCTAAACTATAGAAGGTTACTGGTTTATCCGAATTTGCAATATGCATTTTTTGCATATTGCTTTTTGCATCCACTTCTTCATCTTTCAAAATATTATTAATATGACGAGAAATAACCGACTGATCTTTTTCAAAAAGCTCTACAATTTGCTTTTGACTCAACCATACTGTTTCATTTTCAAACTCTACATTTAACTCTATATTTCCATCTTCATAAATAACTATATTACTCATATATAACCTTTATTTGGTCATTCTATGGCTCGACCATAGAATCCTTTTTATATCCGTATTATCACTTTGTTTATGGATACTACGGTCGGTGCCGTAGTATGACATTTTTTATCTTATAGTGTTAGTATATATCAAGGCTTAAAATCCCTACAGTTTTATTAAACCATTACAATACTTAGCTAGTGCCAAATTCCCCTCCGCTGGAGGGGTGCCGACTTGTCGGTGGGGTGGTCTTATCCCTCTACTATTTTTATCTTCGCTAGATTACTCATTAGTCTCTCTTTTTAATACATAGTGTGTACTTCTGCCTTGACCATTTCTTATAATAAGATTTTTTTCTACTAAACTATTGAGCGTTTCGTAAGTTTTTGTATTTTTTAGTCCAATCAATGTCGTAGCTTCTTTTCTTGATATCATTTTATTATCCAAAAGATAAAGTAATATATCTTGCTCTTCTTTTGTTAATTGTTCGCAATCGTTCGCAATCGTTCGTAATCGTTCGTAATCGTTCTTGTGCGGTGCTTCAAAAGCAATATCCAATACTTTATTAGCTGTATTCGGCCGGAAAAATTCCACATCTACAAAATCATTTTGTTCTTCAATTTTTGGTTCTTTTAAAGAATTTGTTTCACAGATTTTTTTAATTCTGTTTATACCGCTTCCCCATTGCTCGATAAGTCCTAGCTCTTTGAATATATTTGCTACTACTTTATTTCTTGCTTCACTTCTGCCATTTGCAATATCTGTAGCTGTTATGGTATTTGGAAAGCTTCCTGGGGAGACTATATTTACTATATCATCATAGATACCCACCTTTATATCTCTGCCTTTATTAATGTAGTCTCTATGAATTAGGGCGTTTATAAGCGCTTCTCTTAAAGCCACCTCTGGTATCTCATAGGTATCTGTTCTATAAAGCCCTTTTATCTCGCCTCTTAGGTTTATATGGTTCAAGATAAAATTTTGAGTGTTTTCAAGTATGGTAAATATATCTCCTTTGTACTCTTTCTTATCGATAAAAAGCTCCATAGTCACACCTTTGAACCTTGCACATTTCACCGTGCAGTTTTCAAAATATCCTAAAATGATCAAAAGTGCATTTGTGGGGTATGTTGTGCCATGTTTAGATTTAAGAAGTTTTAGATTATGTAGTTTTTGCTCATCAAGAGGCTTGCCTAACTTTGCAAATCTTTCATACAGTGGTTTTAAATCTAATGTATCAAGGCTTACATCATAACTTATCTCTTCATCATAGCTAATATGTCTTTTTTGTCTTTCAAGCTCTACAATGTTTTCATATTCAGCTTTTCTATTTGTAGCACCAACTCTTATATAAGTACCATTGTTTTTGCCATCTTTTTTCAAAAAATACGGTAGTAAATTTCCCCTAAATATTTCTACGACTAACAATAACTTACCATCATAATTTACAGTATATATTTCTGGCAAAATATTCGGTGAGCAATTATCAAATATAATCGACGCTATTTTATCCTGCAAATCAAAAATATTAGCATCATCAATACCGATTATTTGCCTATCATCAGATACGCCTATCACTAGTTTACCACCACTACTATTTGAAAATGCTATGGCTGTTTTGGCTATTTTATCACTACTAGGGAGCTCTCGCTTAAACTCTAATGTTTTGCTTTCACCAAGTTTTATTTCATCAAACAAATTCATTTTTTGTTCCATCTTTTGCAACCTGTTCCAAAATGGAACAAGTTGAATTTTTATCTAATTCATCACTTTTATAAATATTGCCTATATGCTTAACTATCGCTGGGCGATTTACACCAAATATAGATGCTATATCATCAGCATTTAGCCAAATCGTTTTATCCTCTATAGGTAACTCTAGTTTGACATTACCATCATCATAAATAACTATATCACTCATAACTAACCTTTAGTTATTCTATGGCTTACTTCGGCTGACACTCAGCACAGGCAACCATAGAATCCATTTATATCTTTTAAAACTACGCCGTCTTGATTCGCAATCCACCCCTTCCTACCGAAGGGGAATAACCTAAATTTTAGCTAGTACCAAATTCCCCTTCAAACATTGAAGGGGTGGCAGTCGCTAGACTGTCGGGGTAGTATTTTATTCATCCGCTATTTTTATCTTTGCCAAATTATCCATGATCCTTTGGTTTAGGGCTTCTTCTTGTTGCATTTGCTCTGCTAATTGAGCTTTGAGACTTGCAAATCTCTCTGCAAAATTAAAATCATCTTCAACCTCTTCTAGCCCAACATATCTACCCGGTGTTAGTACATAGTTTAGCTTTGCTACCTCTTCGTAACTTGCAGATTTACAAAAACCTTTAATATCTTCATAGTCCTTACCAATTTTCCAGTTATGATATGTTTGTGCTATTTCTGTAATATCATCATCACTAAACGCTTTAGTTCTACGATTGATTAAATGCCCTTTATTTCTCGCATCTATAAAGAGTATATCTTTTGTCTTACGACCTCTTTTGATAAACCATAGCGATGCTGGGATTTGCGTATTCAAGAATAACTTCGCAGGTAAATTTACGATACAATCAACCAAATTTGCTTCAACTAAAGCTTTGCGAATATCACCCTCACCTGAGGTGTTTGATGTCAACGCTCCTTTTGCTAATACAAAACCAGCTACTCCAGTAGGTGCTAGATGGTATAAGAAGTGCTGTATCCAAGCATAGTTAGCATTACCAGCTGGTGGTGTACCATATTGCCACCTGGCATCATTTCTTAAAAGCTCACCACTCCAATCAGATACATTAAACGGTGGATTAGCTATGATATAGTCGGCTTTTAAGTCTTTATGCGCATCATTTAAAAATGAGCCTTCTGAATTCCATTTGACTTGCGAGCTATCTATTCCTCGTATTGCTAGGTTCATCTTACACAGCCGCCAGGTCGTTTGGTTTGATTCTTGCCCATAGATAGAAATATCATTAATTTTCCCCTGATGGGATTCAATAAATTTTTCTGACTGCACAAACATACCGCCAGAACCACAACAAGGATCAAATACACGACCCTTGTATGGTTCTAGCATTTGCACTAAAAGCTCAACAACAGATTTTGGCGTATAGAACTGCCCACCTTGCTTGCCTTCCGCCAGGGCAAATTCACCTAAAAAATATTCAAACACATGACCTAAAACATCGGCACTACGACTTTGTGTATCACCAATTGAGATATTACCGATTATATCAATTAGCTCACCTAGTGTTGTCGAGTTAAGATTATCGCGCGCATAAACTTTCGGTAATACGCCTTTTAGCGAATTGTTTTCCTTCTCGATTTCATCCATTGCCTCATCGACCAGCTTGCCAATCCCTGGTAGCTTAGCATTTGCTAAAAGGTGTGACCATCGCGCCTTAGTAGGTACAAAGAAAATGTTTGATTCTAAATATTCGTCTTTATCCTCTGGATCCGCCCACTCCTCACTTTGTAATTCAGTGTAGCGTTTCTCAAAACTATCTGAGATATATTTTAGAAAAACCAGCCCCAGCACAACGTGCTTATACTCTGCCGCATCAATATTTTTTCTAAGCTTATCGGCAGCTTTCCAAAGGGTAACTTCTATTGATTCTATATCCGTTTTTTGCGCTTTTTTTGTATTTGGTGATTTTGTCATTTTTTATCATCAATAAGATAACATAAACCAGATTTTATCAAAAAAAAACTGCTTATTCTGTATCAGCAGCCATTTTAGCATGACAAATACGACCATGTGTCTGTTTTGAAGCTACTGGTTTACCAAAAAAGTTGTGCAAAAACCATTTTTAGATCGACCCCATCAGCTCTTTAGCATCGACTTTGCCAACGAATTTGTGTTCTTCTTTTCCTTGATGATTAAAAATAATCACACTTGGCGGACCAAACAGCTGATACTGCTTTAAAAGCTGGCTACTATTGTTTCCTACTTGTGTGACATTGGCCTGGATTAAAGTATAACCTTTAAGCTTATTGATCACATCAGGGTCAGAGAAAGTTGTGTGCTTCATATACTGGCAATCTAAACACCAGTTTGCATAATAATCCACTAAGACAGGTTTACCTTTTGCTTTGGCTGCTTTTAACGCCTCATCCAACTGCTTTGTATTGGTGACTTGTGTGAATTGCAACATAGGGGCTGCACCCTCATTGTAACTTGCTAATGGCGCAACAACACTGGCATTGCCCATTAAAAAGCCGATAAAAAGTGTACTGCCATAGATTAAAAACACATAGGCAAAGAATTGCCTTATTTTCGCCCATAGCGTTTTGATTGAAAAACTAAATGCGCCTAAGTATACGGCAAATCCCAGCACTAAAAGACCAGTCAAAAGCAATGTAAACTTGGCCGGTATAATCTTGGATAACATATACACCGCCAGGCCAAGCAGCATAAACCCTGAAATATGTTTAACTGCATACATCCAATTCCCGGCTTTAGGTAATAAAGAACCACTGGTTGTCCCAACAATTAAAATTGGCACCCCCATGCCTAAACCTAACGCAAATAAAATCAAACCACCATAAAAAGCATTGCCGGTATAGCTGATATAAGCCAATACTGCGACCAAAGGTGCTGTGACACAAGTTGATACGATAAGTGTCGATAACACCCCCATCACAAAAACACCAATATAAGTTCCCCCTTTTTGTTTATTGCTTAGGTTATTGACCGAGCTTAAGATAAATGAAGGCACTTTTAATTCAAACGCACCAAACATCGCCACAGCCATGATAATAAACAGCAGCGCCATGGCACCAATTGCCCAAGGCGTTTGTAAAACATTTTGAATACCACCACCAAAAATACCCGCTAAAACACCAACAACAGCATAAGTGATAGACATCCCTAATACATATGAAAATGAGATACTAAAAGCTTTTGTTGTTGTTATTTGTTTTTGTCCTGTAACAATGCTTGAAATAATCGGCAACAGTGGCAATACACAAGGGGTAAAAGTCAATAAAAGACCAATGCCAAAAAAGATCAAAAAAGCCCAGATTATATTGGTATGCTGTAAGAAACTTGCATAATCATTATCGGTATTGGGACTTGCATTTGACACATCAAATTTGTTTTGAATTGCTTTGGGTATTGGCCCATCATACACTTGCCCTTGATAGGTTTTACCTGCTTGTGATAGATCAACCATAAATTTCTGCTGTACTGGTGCAAAACAAACGCCTTTTTCTGAGCACCCTTGATACGCAACAACCAAAGGTATTGTCGTACTTTTTGCTTTATTATCAAGTGCCAATTTGACGCTCACATGGTGGGTATAAATTTTTACCCGACCATAAAAGGGGTCGTTTTTTATATGATAACTTTTAGGGAAAAACGCCTGTGCCACGTCTATTTTATGCGGTGACATGCTGTAAAAACTAAAATTCTTTAGATATAAATAATTACCTGGCAAAATTTGCCAGCTGGCCATTAGCGTATTTTCATCAATGACTTTGATTTGCAATTGAAAGTTTTGATCAACGTTATCATAGCTTTTGATACTGGTATCCGCTAAACTCATCGACCCTGGCACAATCGTGTCAATAATGCTATCGGCACTTGCATTTTGATGGCTGACTGTTGCAAAAACAGCTTGAGCTGCCAAAAAGCTCATACCAATAAAGATAAAAAAATAAAATCGACGTAAATAATTATAAAATAATATTAATATCTGTAATATACACTTCTTCATTATGCTTTCTCTAACATCTGGTAAACAATTGAAAATAAGCCTGGTTACTTACTTTCACCATATTAAGTTTTCTAAAGACGAAAAGCATATCTTGGCGGTCGATAAATACGATCTACGATCACAAACGTCAGCCAGGCAAAAATTTGTGCCAACATAACGCCAATAACCGGGGTGTAAATATTGGTAAGTTTTTGTAATCGCGCTAAAAATGCCGCAGCACAAACATTTCCTGCACTATTTGACGAACTTGCTGATGCACTACTTGTACCACTTGAGCTACAACTTCGACTGAGATTTACCTGATTAACCGCAATGGTAAAATCGGTTGAAGGCAACAAAGAAAGGGCAGTGCTAAAGGCTAAAACCAATAGCAAAAACTTTAATAGAACTTCTCTGCCTGCCCGTTTCATATTGTTTATTATCTAGCATCGATCATTTATTGAACTTGATGTCCAAGTTTATCATGAGATCGCTTTGACAACAACAAAACAATTGAAATCATTCGATTTGTTATTGATCAGCTGTTGCCACAGGTATTCTAAGACTGCTTCACTGCAATGTTGGCATCGATAATTGATTTGTTAAATCTGAATCACCATCATGCCAACGTGTCGTAATCGTCTTTAAACGTGTATAGAAATGAATCCCTTCAGGCCCGTGTACATGCGTATCACCAAATAAAGAACTCTTCCAGCCACCAAAACTATGAAATGCCATTGGCACGGGAATTGGCACATTCACACCCACCATACCAATTTCAATTTCATCCGTATAAACTCTCGCATTTGCTCCATTATTGGTATAAATCGTTGCACCATTGGCAAATGAATTTTGATTGATAAGATCAATCGCTTCTTGCAACGTTTTTACACGAACAACACAAAGTACCGGGCCGAAAATTTCTTCTTGATAAATGGTCATTTCAGGTGTGACATGATCAAATAAGGCTGGTCCGACAAAAAAGCCGTCCTCATGTCCAGGATAAGTAAAACTTCTTCCATCTTTGATAAGCGTTGCGCCTTGCTCAATACCAAGATCAATATAATTGATGATCCGCTTGCGATGCTCAGCGGTAATGACAGGCCCCATATCTGCATCAGCCACATCACCTGGCGCCACTTTTAATTGCTCTATTTTTTCACTTAATTTTTGCACAAGCTTATCTGCAGTTGCATCACCAACCGCTACTGCCACAGAAATTGCCATACAACGCTCACCAGCTGAACCAAATGCTGCACCAATCAAGCCATTCACTGCATTATCCATATTCGCATCAGGCATAACCGTGCAATGGTTTTTTGCACCACCTAGCGCCTGGACACGTTTGCCATTTTTCGCTGCTGTTTCATAAATATATTTAGCAATTGGTGTAGAGCCAACAAAGCTTACTGCCGCAACATCTGGATGTTGAATAAGCGTATCAACAACTGTTTTATCTCCATTAATCACCTGCAACACATCCTCTGGCAATCCTGCTTCATACATCAACTCAACAATGCGCATCGTCACAGAAGGGTCACGCTCTGATGGTTTTAGCACAAAAGTATTACCACAAGCCAAAGCAATCGGAAACATCCACATAGGCACCATCATTGGAAAATTAAAAGGCGTAATGCCAACACAAACACCAACAGATTGGCGAATGCCATAACTGTCAATTGCACTTGAGACTTGATGTGAATGCTCACCCTTTAGCAAATGTGGAATACCACAAGCAAATTCAACAATCTCAATACCTCGTTGCACCTCACCTAAGGCATCGGCATGAACCTTACCATGCTCAAGTGTAATAAGCTTTGCCAATGCTTCTTTATGCTGATTAAGCAGCTCATTATACTTAAACAAAATACGCGCACGCTTTAAAGGACTTAATTTTCTCCATCCCTTTAAAGCTGCCTTTGCTTTAGCAACTGCTTTTTTAGCATCATTCTCTGAACCAAGCGTAATTTCTTTAATCACCTGACCTGTGGCAGGATTATAAATTGCTTGCGTTTTGGTTTGTGTTTTCACAGGCTCTTTTAATATTTCTTCAATCATAACTAATTTCTCCTAACGCTTATGCCGGTATAGCCAATTGTGATGTATCAGCATGTTTTAAGATAACACATTGCTTATTATTATAAGCCGTCTGAACAGCGGTTGCGATCTCAACAGAATAGATCATATCATCAATGCCAACTGGTGAACTTGAACGATCATGTAAATAATCAATAAACGCGGTAAATTCATTTAAATATGCTTCCTTATAACGTTCCACAAAGCTCCAATAAGGCAATTCTAACTGATTTTGTGTTTTTGCTGACAAGCAACTTGTTTTCGTTTGATTGATATTATCAACCAACACCATTCCTTTATCACCCAGGACTTCTATACGTTGATCATAACCACAATTGGTTTCTCTTGAGGCATCAATCATTACCAAAGCACCACTTTTAAGCTTTAAGGTAATCAAAGTTGTATCAATATCATTTAACTCCTTAAGCGAAGGCTCCACCAACGCCTCACCCATTGCATAAACTTCGACAACCTCTTCATTTGCCAAAAACCGCACCATATCAAAATCATGCGTATTGAAGTCAAAAAACAGACCACCTGATTTACCAACAAATTTTAAATCAGGTCGCTTAGGATCACGATTGGTAATTTGAATCATTTGGATTTGACCGATCACCCCTTCATCAATTGCCTTTTTTAACGCCAAAAAATCCGGATCAAAACGGCGGTTCAACCCCACCTGGAACTTGATTCCTGCATCTTGTATCTTTTGCTTTAATTGTCTTAGCTTCGCAACATCAAAAGAGATCGGTTTTTCACAAAACACGTGTTTTTTGTACTGGACTGCTTTTTCAATCAGTTCAATGTGCGCACTGGATGATGCAGCAATAATACAAGCATCTAATGTTTTATCAGATAACACCACATCAATCTGTGCTGTTTTTTGCACTAAAGCCTCTGGATAATCCTGCGGCTGCGCATAATCATCAACGATGTATTTCACTTTAATATCAGGTATCTGCTTTAAGTTTTTATAATGCATTTTACCAATACGGCCACAGCCAATTAATGCCACTTGTTTCATCTTAACTCCTTAAAGCCCTGTTTTTTCTTTGATAAATTCACGCGCCTTTGTGGCATAATCCAATGGAACTGCCTTATTGGGATCCTGCTCAGCTTCGACCACAAACCAACCCTGGTAATTCAATTGACTGAGTTTGTCAAAAATAATATCAAAGTCAATATTACCGTCACCAGGCACCGTAAATATACCTTGTTTCACACCTTGCATAAAAGTTAACTGATCACGCTTAACTTCTGCAAGTACGCCATCACGCACATCTTTTAGATGCACCTGATTAATCCTTTGCCCATATTTATCCAACAGTCTCACAGGATCAACACCTGCAGCATAAGCATGCCCCGTATCAAGCAGTAATCCAACAAGTGTTGGCGCCGTATTAGCCATTAAATAGTCTATTTCATCTTCATTTTGTACTGCGGTACCTAAATGATAGTGATAGGATATCTTCATACCATGATCATATGCAATACGTCCAAGCTCATGCAACCCATTAATCAAAAGCTTCCATTGCTTTTGTGTCAACGTCGGTTTTTTCCCGCTAAAAAGCGCATGATCGCTTTGTTGAATACAATGGCCACATTCACAAAGATTAATCACATCTGCCCCAACTGCCTTCATAAAAGACAAATGATGCATGAAATTCTCCAGTGTCTCCTGATAACGGCCTTCTTCAGTAAAATAGGTACTCATCCAGGCACTGGATACCTGTAGGTTATAAGGGGCTAAGGCTTGAAGCAATGCTCCTGGCTCTTTAGGATACTTATTGCCAACTTCCGTACCCACATACCCTGCTTGTTTCATCTCTTGAATACATTGCTCAAAGCTTATGTGACCACCTAACTTTGGATCATCGTCATTGCTCCAGTTAATCGGTGCTGCACCGATTTTTACATTTTTAAACTTCAACATCATATCGCTCCTTTTCACCTTAATATTGTCGTGCTTTTTTCACTTCTTCATGCATTTTCTGGAAAGCTTCTGTCACCGCTTTGGATTTTGAAACTTCAGCCACACCAACACGCCACCAGGATTCATATCCATGACTCATTGTTTTTGGTGAGACTTTTGTTTCAATCAAGGTAACGCTGTCATAATCTTGTGCTTTAATAAGCGCTGTTTTTAAATCAGCTACCGTATTTGCTTTTAAGGCTTTTGCACCTAGACTTTCAGCATATTTTGCAAAATCGATCGGGAGTGTCTTTCCTTGATATTCTCCATTTTTATCTCTAAAGCGAAGTTCCGTGCAAAACCCTTGACTGCCATTGCCAACCTGCAGGTTATTAATACAGTGAAAACCACTATTATCAACTAATACAATAGTAAATTTTTTACGCTCTTGAAGTGCTGTAACAAGCTCAGAGTGCAGCATCAAATAGCTTCCATCACCAACGATAACAAAGGCATGACCCTGCACGCCTTCAGCTTCTTTTGCCAAGGCAACACCAAGCCCTGCAGCAACCTCATAACCCATGCATGAAAAAGCATATTCAACATGGTAATCCTTTGGCTTTTTGCTTTTCCACAATCGATGCAAATCACCTGGTAAACTGCCTGCTGCACAGATGATTGTATCATTTTCTGTGACTGTTTCATTTAAAACCCCTAACACTTCAAGCTGGCTTAGCTTACCATCAATTGAAGGGGTATGATAAAGATGATTAACCTCTTTATCCCACTGACTTTTTTCAAACGCAACACTTTGCTGGTAATCATGGTTGGTTTGATAATCACCTAAACAGACCGATAATGCCTTTAAAGTTGCTTTTGCATCACCTTTTAGTACCAAAGCATCCATTTTATGCGCATCCATGGTATTAACATTGATCTGGATAACTTTAGCTTCTTTGTAAAGCCATTTTGATGCTGTGGTGAAATCCTGCAGACGACTTCCTACCACTAAAATCACATCCGCCTTCTTAGCTAACCGATTTGCTGACATTGTGCCAGTTGTCCCAATGCCACCTAAATTAAAAGGCATATCCCAGCAAAGCGCACTCTTACCAGCTTGCGTTTCTGCAACCGCAATTTTATGCTTTGTGGCAAAGCCTTCAAGCGTTTTTGCTGCCAAAGAATAGTGCACGCCACCACCGGCAATAATTAATGGGTTTTTAGCCGATTTTAATAGCTCGCTTGCCTTTTGGATGGCGCGATCAGGTGCAGCTTGTCGATCGATATACCATAAACGCTTTTCAAAAAAGCAGGTTGGATAATCATAGCTTTCAGATTGAACATCTTGTGGAAGACACAAAACAACTGCACCGGTTTCAGCTGGGTCTGTTAATACACGCATTGCGTTAATACAGGCATTCATCAACATTTCAGGTCGTGTGATTCTATCCCAATATTTACTTACTGGCTTGAATGCGTCATTAGCTGTAATCGTACAATCATAGGGTTGCTCAATCTGTTGTAATACAGGATCGGGTTGACGATCAGCAAAGGTATCACCTGGTAAAAGTAATAACGGAATGCGATTTGAAGTTGCCACTCCTGCCGCCGTAACCATGTTTAAAGCACCTGGACCAATGGATGAGGTGCAAGCCATAATACCAAGACGATTTCTTTGTTTGGCATAGGCGGTAGCAACATGTGCCATGCCCTGTTCATTATTCCCGCGATAGCTTTTAATGCCATAGTTATCATACTCAAGCGCTTCACCTAATCCGGTAACATTCCCATGCCCAAAAATCGTAAACATTCCTTGAACAAAAGGATACTCCTGGCCATCTAGAACAATATATTGATTGGATAGAAAACGCAGCAATGCCTGTGCTGTTGTTAATCGAATTGTTTGCATTATAAGCTCCTAAAGCAAAATATCTTCTACAGGTATCCAAACGCGCATATTGGCATTTTCAGTCCGCGCCCATTCATGCTCTTCTTTAAACGTAGGTGTGATATAAGGATCATCTTTTAAATGACGGATAAACCACAATGTATAAAGTGCATAGCCTGGTGCTGTCGTGTGTGCGTGTTCTTTTTCATCTAATATTACCATGGTGTCATTATGCTTAATCCGCTTTACCGCTTGCCCATCTTCGCCAAACCCAAATCCCTGTGGCTCAGAAAAGCGATAGTGATAAATCTCTGGTTGTTTATGAAAATGCGGTGGACAGCTTGACCAGTGGCCTGAAAAAGTAATAATCTCGCCAACAACGAGATTAGACTCAGGACGATTGCGTTTATCAAATACCGTACGCACAATTCGATACGAGGCATCTTGCAACAACCCTTTCCCTCTGCGTTCTGATTCAAGCATATTACCGCCATCAAAAACCATTGGTGTGAAATTTTGTGTGTTTTGTGTCTGCATTACCATAATTTCGCAATCGGTTAATGCCTCCACTTCAGCAGCCTCATGAGCACTTATATGTAAAACATAAGGGTTTTGATCAAAGTAGCTGGTGCGAAAAGCCTGATACTCTTTCCCCTTGGCATAATGAAAAACAATCTTGCCTGTCATCAATAAAAAGGCACTCTCTAAAGGTGAAGTTAATGAATGTTTTTCTCCTTTTTTCAATTTTAAGACACCAAAGTTCATGCCTGTTTTATAAGAATCATCCAGATAAGTAATTGCATTATAACCATATTCATATGGTTTGTTTTGTTGAATAACAGGATCTAGTTGTGACATACATCTTCTCCAATTTCTTGTTTTAATTCAGTGCTTGGCGCATTCCACATTGCCAGCACTTCTTTATATCGATTTGCAATCTGCGTGATTACTTCTTTATCGGTGATCTTTTGCTGACAATATAAAAGCCAGCTTTGCCAGAAGATACTCCGTCCAAAGGCAAAGCCATTGACAAATCGACTACGCTTTGCCAATGCAAAATCACGCCGGTAGTTCTCAAGGGGCTTTTGCCCTCCACCTAAGACAATAATTCTGGCACTATCATCATATTTATCAATCATTGCATCAATCTGTTGCCAGTCATCCACTGAGGTTACCATCTGTAACTTCCACCAAAAAGGGTATACATCATGCGCATAAACAGAATCAATTGCATCTGCAATACTTTTACCATCAATCTTATAACCATGTGGAATAATAAGCTCTAACATCAAGCGTCGCTCTAAGGATTCGCAGGCTTTGGCCAGCTCCTTAAGCTTATTCAGTTGATATTTTCTTGTTGCCTGATCCTGGCCAACATGATATTTCCACAACACCTTCACACCCCATGAAGCTGGCCTGGAATTCAAAATTGCATAAGCAGAATCATCCGTAATCCATTCGACTAAATCAATGTTTGAAGCTTCAATAGGTACCAGCGAAAAAGCATTGTCTGTTATGGCATTTTGTAATACTTCTTCACCGTACTGTGGATCACAGATAATACCAAGCTTTTGTTTCAGTTCATCATCTTTATTTTCATTGAAAATTTTATTGAAAGCCTGGTATACAAGATTTTTGTAATCAGTAATCATTTGATAATCACGGCCATATTCATCGCATGTTTTCTCAAATTGCCAGCGATGATCATAAGCTAATAACGCCAAAGGGTAATCTTTGGCCTGACCAAGATTTACCTGCTGATGTAAATAGGCCAAATGCTTATCCTGCAAAATGGTTTTACCCTGTTTTTTATAACCTTGGATAAAATACTCAAGCTCTTTCATATTTGGTATTGCTGGCGCACAGCCATGCCTTGCACAAACCAGTGCGCCACAGGCATTGGCATAAGTTAAAGACATCTGCCAGTTTTTACCACTTAATAAACCAGCCAAAAGCCCACTCATATAAGCATCGCCAGCACCTAATGTATTAAAAACATTGACAACAAAGGCAGGCACCTGAATCACTTCATCGATAGCGTAGCGATGCACCTCACTTCCTTGCAATCCAGTTTTGTAGACAATATCTGCTTTTGTATACTGATGAATCACTTTAATTGCCTGATGTGGATCATTAACACCAGCCGCAATACAAAGCTCTTCATCGGTGCCAACAATTAAATCACAATAAGGTAAGAATGCTTGATAATGCTGTGTGACCTGCACATTTTGCTTAAAGCGTGTCTGACCATCGCCAATACTGGTTAGCCCCCATAAAACAGGCCGATAATCAACATCTAAAATTACTTTCGTATTATATTTCTTGCATAGATCAAGCGCATGTCTTGTTGTATCCCGCATTGATTCTGTTGAGATCCCTGTGCCTGAAAACTGAAATGCTTTTGATCTGGCAATAAAATCTTCATTTACATGCATAGGTTTTAATTGCATGTCTGCACAATTTTCACGATAAAAAATTAATGGAAAAGTACTTGGCGGCTGCACACCTAATACCGCCAACGCTGTTAGATGTGTTGGGCTTTCAAATACCATGTCAGTATTGACATTCTCCTTTGTTAATTGCTGTTTTAAAAACTGCCCTAACGCATCACTGCCAACGCCAGAGAAAAGCGCACTTTTTAACCCAAGTCGCGCTGTGCCAACACTGATGTTTCCAGGTGAGCCTCCTAAATATTTGTTAAAACTTTGCACATCTTTTAAGCGGCTACCAACTTGTTGTGCATATAGATCAACGCCAACGCGCCCCATACAGATGAGATCATATGTTTTAGTTTTATCATCTTGAAAATACATAAGCGCTATCCCGTGACTGTTACTGGTGATTTGCTTTCAAAAGATTTCTTTGCAGCTTTAGCAATATTAACGGCTTGTAGACCATCAAAACCATTAACGACCACAGGCTTGTTATTCTCAATTGCTGAGAAAAAGGCATGAAACTGATTGATATATGCTTCTTTATAACGCTCTAGGAAAAAATTCTTCAATACAGGGGTTGAAATTCCATCTTTTGTAAAGCTTCTGATATTACTTTGCGTTTGATTATCTGCTTTTAAGCACGCATTATTTGAAAAGACCTCAACGCGCTGATCATAACCGTAGACGGCTTGCCTTGAGTTAGCAATCACACCTAATGCACCATTGGCAAATTTCAGTTGCACCATGGCTGTATCGACATCATTGTATTTTTTAAAATCAGGGTTAATCAGGCAAGATCCGGTCGCAAAAACTTCCACGACTTCACTATCAGCAAGAAAACGTGCCATATCAAAATCATGAATTGTCATGTCAAAAAACATACCACCTGAGCCTTTGACATATTCCTCTGGCGGGCAGGCAGGATCATAAGAGGTAATCCGCACAATTTGAGGTATGCCAACCTTGTCTTTAATGTCAGATTTTACTTTGGCAAAACTTGGATCAAATCGACGATTAAATCCTACCTGAAGCACGACTCCTGCCTGTTCCACAGCCACTAGTGACTGTTCGATTTCATCAGTTTCAAGCCCAACCGGTTTTTCACAAAAAATATGCTTTTTATGTGCTGCAGCTGCAATAATTTGCTTACTATGTTCACCAGAAGGCGAGCAAATGAGCACACAATCAATGTCTTGTTTTAATAGTGACTCAACAGAGTCTGCTTTCACAATATTGTTAGCAGCAAGCCAGGCATCATTCACAAATGGGTCATAAGCATGTGTGACAACATGATCGTTTAAATAGCGATGAATATTATGTACATGCACTTGCCCAATGCGCCCAGTTCCAATTAAACCTATTTGTCGAGTAGACATCT
>NZ_QLIT01000119.1 GCF_003574485.1 Facilibium subflavum | reverse complement strand
AAACTATAGTTTTATGGGAGTAACTATCCACAGCCCTACTCTATTACTTACAAAGTAACACCAAACATGATTCAAACGAATTAAATCAAAGGCTAGATTAACTTTTTACCAAACTGTTTTATTTTCCCAAATACTTGCTCCATAAATACATTTGTGTCATAATTACAAAACTTAGTTTTGATGGAACAAAAATGTGATTTATGGTTATGCGCGGGTATCAACACAAGATCAAAATCTTGATATGCAAATAAAAGCACTCAAAAAATACAACTGCGACGAAATTATCACTGAGAAGAAAAGCGGCACATCACTTGATCGCCCTGCTCTAAAAAAATTACTCGAAACATTAAGAAAAGATGACACGCTGGTTGTCTACAAACTTGATCGCATTAGCCGGTCAACAAAGCACATGATCACCCTATCCGATCATTTTAAAGACAAAAGTGTTAAATTCATTTCAATCAAAGATCAAATCGACACCAGTACACCAATGGGCGCGTTTTTCTTTACTGTCACAACCGCCCTTGGCCAACTTGAGCGAGATATATTAAGTATTCGTGTTAAAGATGGCTTAGAGGCTGCTAAAAATCGTGGTGTGCAATGTGGGCGTAAAAAAGGCATGACATTAGAAAACAAAAGAAAATGCGCCTATGCATATGATATCATTACTAAACTCAGAAAGAATGATAAAACGTCAATCGCACAAGTGCTTAAAGACCAGGGCATTGCACGCAACACATACTACCGTTATGTGAATGAGTACAAGAAAAACAACCCTGAAAATCAGGGAGAGCTTTTTTGATTCAAATTGGGCATAGCATACTGGTATGATTAAAAAATAAAGTTTTACCACAAACACACACTTGGAGTATATCATGAATAAAACTGATGATGTCGTTGTTTTCAATAGCGACTCAGGTGATATCCAGGTTAATGTTGACTCTGAAAATGAGACTGTCTGGCTATCCCAGTTACAGATGTCTCAAATTTTCTTAACCTCAACAGATAATATTAGTCTGCATATAAAAAACATCTATAATGATGGTGAGCTAGATGAAGTCACAACTACCGAGGAATTCTCGGTAGTTCGATCAGAAGGTCATCGAAAAGTAAAACGCAAACTCAAACATTATAATTTAGACATGATAATTTCAGTCGGTTACCGTGTCAACTCTAAAAAAGGCATTCAATTTCGCCAATGGGCAAACAAAATACTTAAGTCTTACTTGTTGCAAGGCTATGCGCTTAATGAGGACAAGTTAAAGAAACAGAAGGAACAAATAAAGCAACTTGAAAAAACGCTCACATTAATCCAATCTGTTGAATATGCTCAGTTGACACAACCAGAAGCATCAGGCATGTTAAGTGTTCTATCTGACTATACTCACAGCTTTATTTTGTTAAATCAATATGATTCAGACTGTTTAAGTTTGGATAACTTAACCCATAATGTAATCTATGAGATTAGCTATAGCGAAGCTATAACGGCAATAAATAATCTGAAAACTGCCTTAATTGAAAAAGGCGAAGCAACAGAATTATTTGGTAATCAAAAAGATAATAGCTTTGAAGGTCTGCTTGGAAATATCGCACAAAGCTTTGGTGGTCAGCTGCTATACCAAAGCGTTGAAGAACAGGCAGCCCACTTGCTCTACTTCATCATAAAAAATCACCCATTTACTGATGGCAATAAACGAATTGGTGCCTTTATGTTTGTATGGTTTTTAGAAAAGAACAAACACCATTTAAAAAGGAATGGCGAATATAAAGTCAGTGATAATGCACTTGTAGCCATTGCCCTACTTGTTGCCCAAAGCCTACCCGAACAAAAGGAAATAATTATTAAGTTAATCATTAACTTAATAAAAGGTGAAACAAAAAATTAAAATAGTTTGTTACTCTCTCAAAATAACACAAAAGAAAATTAAGAAAAAATAGCAATCAAGTAAAAGGATTAACTCATGTATATTAAAAATATAATTAAGAGAAAATGTGGGAGCAACAGAACCCCTTATTCAATTACAAAACAGGGAAAATTGGTGGGCTAGGCAGGAAACCCGTAAAACCCTCACACTCCTGCAAATTACCCTGAAAATATTTCAGTTGCGTTTTTTACCGGGCTTCGGTTAAAATTGGCTATAACTTATCCTTGCTGATATTCCTTCTAAATGGGGAGCTGAAGTACAGCGCTTCTAAAAAGCTTGGGGTGGATTTTTAGAAGTAAGCTATAGCCTCTGTCAGGCTATCATTTTTACCATAATCCAGTCAAATGATTTTCAGTGTATTTTAATAAAGCTACGTAGAAATTTATTACTCATTGATATTTGATACGTTGAAGTTGGCAGGTATACATTTTCAGGCAGATAAAAAGTAAAGCGCTTATCATGGTAGAGTTGATCAGCAGCATGATAGAATTCAAATCTACGCTGTTTTAAGCTTTGAATTATTGGTGAATAATCCGCGTTTGCTACTTTGATGATTTCTTGGGACAGTTTGCCAAACTGTCCTTCTATATAGGAAGCATATTTTTTACTACTGTTGTATGAATCAACTTTAATAGGCACCTCAATGTTATTAGGATATTGAAATGAATAGTACAAAGGAAACTGATTTATATTGGTTGCAGTATAAGGAATCATTATTGTTGGTAAGTAGCATAATTGACGCAAATCATACCCATCAAAGTAGGCTTTTTGCAAAGTATATAATGGTAGATACATTTCATCAATACAAGGAGCATAGCCTAACGCATTGCCACTGGAAATAGCAATAATATGTCTTATTGTAGATAGGTCGTACGCAGAAAGGCGTAAATTTTTATTGGCAGCAGCAATACTGTAAATAGTATTCCAGAAAGTGCTTTCTCTTAGATATTTTGTCGCTTGCCATCTGTATCTGAACAAATAGTCATAGAATGGGCGCCAAGCATTACGCAGTTTTTTGATGGTATGCTTAGGAAAGAACAGTATTTCCGTTTGCCAGGGATCCTCCATGGTTTGGCAAATTTGTTTAAAGTTATTAAAGTGGTCTGAAATACACTGTGGTTTTTTTAAGTTATGTGATAAATACCGGCAGAGTTTAGTGTGGTATGCTTGTCGATATATATTGTTTAACATAAAGGCACTTCTTACACCAGCAGTGATATCCCATTGGAACTTGGGATGGTATGATACGAACTCATCCAGGATTAAAGAGACTCCAATTACGCTCCCAGATGGGTATATCTGATATGGAAAAATGCTATTCTTTTTGCTTAAAAACAGCTCTATGGACCCTTTTAAAATGATACCTAATGGATTAGACTTCATATTGTAGTCCAAATCGTTTTTTATCTGATCGGTTGTGCTATGCGGAAAAACGTATTCGGATTTCTGTATCACAGGCTCACCATAATCGTAAGTTGCAAGATAAAAATAATCTGTTTGAGCAGCGCACTTTTCCATTACCGTAATGAGTTCATGGCTAATCTCAGATGCGTTAAGATACTTTAATGCATCTGACATACCAACCCTGGTTATTTTCATTTAGATTGTTCCTTTCCAATTATTTTGCTCAATTAACTTAATCACGATAGTATATGAAAAATATTATCTGGTTAACAGAAGGGGTAGTTGTATTATGGAAATTAAAGACATAAACGATATAAATAGTACAGCCTTATATGATCGAATTTCAATTGATCAAATGAAGGACCTGGCAAGGGAGATTGGATTAGATAAATGCCCTGATCTTGAGGTAATTAAAAAATCTTTACAAGGCAGAAAGCATCTTATAGAGGTAGGTTGCGGCTATGGCCGAACCTTTGATTGGTTAATTAACAATACAAGTGTATCTTTGAAAGGCATAGAAAAATCAAAGCAACTTTATCAAATAGCGGTTGCAAAAAAAGGAACACGTATTTCCATTGAGTTGGGTGATTTTCTAAAGTTACCAATAGAGAACAAAACGTATGATGGTGCTTTATTACTCTGGATAGCCACTACTGATTATAGTAAAGAAGAGTTAAATCTACTTATTAAGCAATTAAAAAAGGGTTTATGTGCAGGAGCAATAGTATATGTGGATTATTTAGATACTGCGTTAGGGATCTCACCTAAAAACGCAATATTGCAAGGTTCTGACGGGTTATACCAGGTCAAAGGACTTAAAGGAGCCAAAGGGTATGCTTATATTCCAGATTTTTCTGTCATCCAATCTGCTTTTGAGCAGTCCGGGTTTTCACATATAGATGAAAAGCCTTACATAACAAGCACAAACCGCAAGAAAATACATTTATTTGAGCTTTCTGTATGAGGCTATAAAAAGTTGGTGAGCACAAATTTTTAGACGGTGCCCCACACTTTTTTATGCTCTCGAAATATTTACATATTATCTCTTATCGCACGGAAGCCCCTATTACTTTGATTTTGATTGGTTTAATACTTTCTCTAATGCCTCAACCTGACCTTTTAAATTAGCTGATTCTTGTAGCGATTCGATCATTTTACTATTTGCTTCCTTAGACTCCTTTTCGAGTTTGGTCATTGCTTTATGAGCAGTTGCTAAATCTTTTTTGAGATCAGATAATTCAGATTTAAGGCTGATGTTTTCATTGTTTACGATGCTTTGACTGTTAGTAGCATCATCAAGCTTTTGTTTTAATTGACTAACTTCCCTATCCAGTTGATCAGCCATTTCAATCGCTTCATTTTGTGCGATATCCATTTCTAAGCGAGCTTCTTTTAAAGCGTCACGTTCAGACTGCAACTTATTCTCAGCGACCGTCATAGCAGTTTGCCATATTTGCTGTGCTGCATCATTGATAGTGGTGATAACATCTTCAGGCATTGGCGCAATGGGTGCAATAGCATTCCTTGCTTTTTCTTCTCGCCATAATTTCATTGCCTCGGATATTGTAGTGTAGCTTCCGCCACCTAGCTCTTGTCTCAGCAATGCTAACGTTGGTCTTTTCCCCTCAGCAATCAACTTGTCAGCCATTGCATGTATACTTTCTGTAGTCAGAGTGTGTTGCATTGTTTTATCTGTGTAATAGTAGTATGTTGTATTGTATTACAACAGTGTTACAAAAAACAACCCTGAAAGCCAGGGAGATATTTTTTGATTTAATCCTTCCTAACAAATGCTATAATGCCGTCTAGCTTCAGTGAATAGGAGCTCTGTTAATATCAATGGGTATACAAAAAAACAGAAGCACAATACTGGATTACGCTAAAGATTCTGGAATATGTCATTACTCTTTTACTCTTTTACTCTTTTACTCTTTTACTCTTTTACTCTTTTACTCACATGAGTATTGACTTATTCTGTACGTTTGCAATAATTATCATCACTTATCTTTTACTTATATAAGGAAATGAGTATGAAAATAGTTTCTATATTAAACCAAAAAGGTGGTTCAGGAAAAACTACATTATCAACCAATATAGCACACGCACTAAAACTAAAAGGCTATAAAGTATTACTGGTTGATGGGGATCCTCAGGGATCTTGTAGAGATTGGAATGCAGCTAATGATGGTAACATAGTGCCTGTGGTAGGGCTGGACAGAGAGACTTTACCAAAAGACCTTGATGCAATCAAAAACGGATATGATTGGATTATTATTGATGGGGCACCTCAGATTGCCAGGTTAGCTGCATCAGCAATCAAGGCTTCCGATATTGTATTAATCCCCGTCCAGCCATCTCCATATGATATATGGGCAACATCTGATCTTGTTGATCTTATTAAGGCAAGGCAAGAAATTACTGACAATAAGCTAAATGCAGCATTTGTTATCAGTAGATCAATAAAAAACACAAGACTTTCTCATGAAATAAATGAGGCTTTAAACGAATATGAACTTCCTGTGCTAAAAAATGGTACTACGCAGAAAGTTGCGTATCCTACAAGTGCTACTGAAGGCGGTACGGTATTTACTATTCAAGACCAAAAAGCATCACATGAGATAAACATGATAGTTAAAGAATTAATGGAGTTATAAAGATGGCAAAACTAACAGCAAAAAAACCTACAAATACAAGCGCCCATATATCTTCGGGCAAAATAGAAGCAATGGTGGAACTAACAAAAGAGAATACTAAAAAATTAAATGTTAATATTCCAGACAGCTTACACTATGCATTTAAAAAGAAGTGCATAGAAGAAAAAATAAATATGAGTGATCTTGTAAAAAAATGGATTCAATCCTATTTATCTGAGTAGCACTTACTTACTTACTTACTTACTTACTTACTTACTTACTTACTTACTTACCAGTATCTTCTTCTTTATTATTTGTTTTTGTCAAACTATTTTTATACTAAATCCGCAATTTCTGCCTGAATCATATCTATTTCTTTTTTTACAAGATTTTTTTCTTTACCATCGCTTATTTCATATTCTTGTTTTTTAATAGAAAGCGATGACTTTAGTTTTGCTATACGATCTTTATTACTTGCAACGCTGAGCTCATTAATAACTTGTCTTATATTTTTGTATGACAAAAACTCGTCATTATATTTTGTCGTTAATATAAGATTATTATCAACAAGATCACTATATTGCTCTACAACGTCTTTTAGATATTCAAACATATTGATTTCATTTGCATCAAATAGAATTTGGTTTTTTCTGTATCGCATAATTAAAACTAAAATATCTTGCTCGTTATTTTTTATATAGTCATCAAATTCTTTGTGTCTCGCTAGGGTTATATCTAATTTTTTTTGCTTTATTTCATCAGCTATTGATTTAGCTAATTGAATATCGTCTGAATTAGGCGTGTTACTTTGACTTTCTATACACTTAATTAAATAACCACTAACATTTTTAATATCCTTACCTTTGTCTATTTCGTTTAGTAATTTATTAATACCCGTGTTACAAATCTCATCACCATGAATTTTTACAAGTGCTGATGCTTTATCTTGCTTAATACCATAAGACCGTAGCTTTAATATAGTAATCCTGTTTTCTTTATCTAGATGATCTTCTTTTCCTGCAACTTCTTTATAATTATCCTCATAGCCAACTCTCTCATTTAAGGTGTTTTTTGATTTTTCATTCGCTTTTTGTGTAACTTTCAAGGTAATATCTGTAAAACGTCTACCTGTTTTATGAAGTTGATAACCAAAATTCAAGTCAGTTTTTTCATTTATTTCATCACTAACTACATCTAAAACTCGGCTTCTTAAACGTGGAATATTGTCATATTTTTTATGCAACCCAATCCTATTTTTAAATTCTTCTATAGTGATTGTAATTTGCAAATCTGAGTTAAATCTATTTTGCGCAATTTTGCAGATAAGATATACTCTGGCAGAATAAAGGTTTTTTAATCGAGCAATGTTTTTATAATCTAACTTTGTATAATTAACAAGAACAACAAAGTAGGGCAGCATATCATTGTGAATTTCTATAGTAATTTTTCCTTTACTATCATCATATCTAGCTTTCGAAAACCATTGTATTTTCTCAAACGATTTTGCATTAGTAGGATCAAATGGATTAGGTAGTGTCGTAATTTTAGTTAATAAGTCATCGCAAGACTTTGAAATTTCTCTAGCAACGTTAGCATATGAAACACCGGTAATTTCCTGAAATTTCATTCTACTTATGTTATAGGACTTTGGAACTGTTTCTAAGTGCTCTTGTATCTTATCATTATTGAAACTATCAATATCCGAATCCTTTCTAATAAATATTCTATAATCAGACATTTCACATGCAATTAGATATGCAAGCTTAAAGCCATTTAAAGTCCACTCACCATTCTCCGGAATACCAGATAAAACAGTATTTGAAACATATTTATTATTTAGAAAATCCATATCCATAATTTTAGACATTAGCAACCTCTGCATGTAATTATATTAACAAAACAAAAACTGACAATAAATAAAATTGTCAGTATAACTCATCAATTTGTCAACTTATCTCATCTAATTGTCAGTATAACTCATCAATTTGTCAACTTATCTCATCTAATTGTCAGTTTATATTTATTTCTATATCACGATAAAGCTTATTATATAAGGGATTTGTTAGATATGAGATATCTGAATATATTTATTTTCCATTTTAACATCATTTTTAGATTTAAAAATATTCATCATTACACAATCAATTAATTAGATAAATAAAAAATAATATCAATCAATCTCATCTTAGATAAATTGTAAATTGATGAGATTGATTGATATTTTTGTTTTCAATAAAACTATCTCCAATATACTGTATAGCTTTCACATGATCATTCGGACAAAATGTTGCATATGCAGCAGGCAGCATAAGTTTTTTAGCAAGTGCCCACACTTTTTTTATGCTCTCCATGTAGATTGATTTGGTTGATTTTCATTTTAAAATAAATTACACTCTGTATCCTTAGTATTTAAGTTTGATAATTATAATGAAAAAAGGGATTTACTTTTCTTTCGATAAAGTAGGTGGTATTGAAAGGCTGATTGAAGAAAAACCTACAGCAGCAAGAATATTTTTATTCTTATCAAAATACAGCAATGATGATAATGTTGTTGTTGCATCAAGCTCAGTTCTGGAAGTTGCTTTAAAAAAGACACGACCATATTTAGGAAAATGCATAAAATATTTAAAAGATAATGGCTATTTAGCGGTGATAAACTCAGGACAAACGTCAGTATATATTTTAAATAGTGATATTTTAATTTCCAATAATTATGATAATGAGTATGAAAATATTGAGGTTTTAAGTGCTACATTGCTTTTATCACCAAAGGAATCAAAAGCTAAAAAAGAGCAATATCAAGATTTAAAAGACAAGGTGTAATCAAAATGTCAGCAATGAAAAAATTGATGCTAATTGTTTATATACTACCAACAATTAATTTTGCCTATAATACATCTGAAAAAACTCGGGCAAACGAAATAATGCAATTGAGTAAATATGATGGTAAATATCATCCTAAATTAACAATACATGAAGTCAATAACAAACAAGGCAAACGTAATGTATATCAAAATGAATATGGTGTTGTTATTCTTATTACCAATCAAAATTTAGTTAAAAGTTTACATAAAGCAAATGAATTAGCATATCAAAATCCTGAATTACGCCCAATAACAACCCCGCATATTACCATAGTTCAAGGTGTGTATAAGAGAGACAAAATTATTCAGTTAAAAAAAGCCGTTAAAGCAATTGCTGAGAAAACTTTCCCTTATGTAGTTACCATGCAAAATAGTTTTACTAAAGGCGGAGGCAGAAATACATTTATCGAGGTATCTGATGGTAAATATTTTTTTGACAGATTAACAACCTATATGACAAATACGGTTCAACCAGATGCTCCAATGAAACAAACGCTTGATGATATTAAAGATGGAATTGCAGACTTAAAAGAGATGCATGATGGAGGGGCATGGAGAGATTTTAATTTGCCATATAATAATAATAATCCTCATATTACAGTTGTGTACGGTAAAAATGGCCATAGCTTACTGAGTAAGTTAAATAGAATTATTAAACTATCATCATTATCTTTTAATGCGCAAGCGATCAGTATTTATCAAATAGATGAAGTAGGCAATTTGTATGGTAGACCAATATATCAGGCAAACTTTAACTTAAAGCCATGATTAAAGAGTTAGAAACGAGCAGGTTAATATTGAGACACTTCAAATTAACGGATGTCGATAAAATGGCTAAAATAAATACATGCCATGATGTCATGAAATATTTCCCAGCTGTTTACACATATGATCAGACACTAGCTTTTATTGAGGGCGTGATAGAAAAATACAAGAGAAACGATTTGGCTGTGTATGCTTGTATATGTAAAAACAGTGGTCAATTAATCGGTTCAGTAGGAGTTACGTATCATGATTTTCAATCTTTTTTTACACCATGTTACGAGATAGGTTGGAGGTTAGATTCATCTTATTGGAATAAAGGGTATGCTACTGAGGCTGCAAAGGAAATACTGAAATACATTTTTATAGAACTCATGATAAATGAAGTGGTTTCTTACGCCCCTGTTACTAACACACCATCTATAAGGGTTATGCAAAAAATTGGACTTCAATTTCGTGGGGAATACTTTAGACATACTTTGTGGGATTTAAAAAGTCCATTGTCTAAGCATGTCTTATATAGGTTGTCTCGAAATCATTATTTAAAAGGGTATATATTATGATTAATCAAACTCAACTTAAACAAATTAACAAAGAAAACAACATTTATATTCTGTTTGTAGTAGCTGTAGCATCTTTATCAATTATTTGTAATCTAATAATGGGCGTAGAAGTTATTATCCCTGTATATTTTACTCAATTGACTGTACCAGCATCAGCATTATTTTATGTGTTAACTTTTATGTTTTGTGATCTTGTTGCAGAGATATATGGATTTGAAAAAGCTGTAAGAGTCACTGTATATAATGTTATTGCACAAGCTATAACATGCGGGATAGTTTTTGCATTACTAAATTGGCTTCCAGCAAATATTGATAAGCAAAGTGAGTCAATCATGTATTTCTTCACGTTAATGTCGAGAGAATTTATATCCTCTACTCTTGCTTTGATAGCGGCAAAAACACTAAATGATTTCTTTATTGTTTACCTTAGGGATAAGTTGGCTGGACGATTTTTTGGTATAAGAACCATATTATCAACTGTGGTTGGGGAAATAGTCATGTTGGAAATAGACTATAATTACTCGTTTAGACATCTAAAATCGCCGTTAGAAATCCAAAAACTTATCTGGTCAGCTATGGTATATAAAATGATAGCCGCAGTATTATTAGCCTTTGTCGCAGTACATATTGCAAACTATTTGCGTAAGAATATAATATTAACTATCCCTCCTAGAGGAAGTGAAAGAGGTTATTTTGTTAAATCATTCTTTAAAGCGTTTAAGATTTGGTAAATATGTTAAAAATTTTCAAAAAGCTAAATAAAGTTGAAATTATATCTGAACCTGAAAGGAGAGTTGATGGTTTCTACTTTCATGTCAAGGTTCCGTGTGTAGTAGAGCCTCTCACTATTTCAACAAGAGATTTGTTAGCCAAACATGTCTCCCAGCTAAGTAAAGAAGATAAAAATATCGTAATAAACACATTCAAGCTTGAAGTAAAATATAAACTGCTATACATTACTGATGATGAGTTCCTGCTGCTAGATTTACAAACAGGTAAAGATGATTGGCTTGATCTGAATTACTTTTCACTCAAAAAATTGCCAGAGAATTCATTAAACGCAAAAGATATTATCAAAATTACCCAAAGACTTGAATATCAATCAATAAACTCTAATAACAATAAATTTAACAACTTTCAATCTTACGATAATGATGACGATGATCACAAAGTAGTTGAATTAAAAGTGGTTGATTGATGTATGTTTTGTGTTTGGTTATTACCTAGCAAGGAAGATGAGTTGATTTTAAAAAAGTTAATCAAATATAATCAAAACATACTTAAGTTACCATGTTTTCAACCACATCTAACTTTATTTGATGGTGGTAAAGAAATTGACGAAAATTTGATAGATGAGTTTTCAAGTTTGATGAAAAATTTAAAACCGATGAAAAATTTGAATTTACAGGTGTTAAATAAAGTCGTATGTGAGAGTAAATACTATAAATCGTTTTATATTAGACTAAATACCTCGTCAGCTTTGGACTTAATATATTCAAAGATTTCTCTACTAGTACCTTTTCCATTTAATTTTGACAAGTTGAAATCTGTTAATCAAGGTCTGGGATACAACACTTAGGTACAGCGAGCGAAATAGTTCGAGGAGTTCTTGGGATTTTATTAATTAAGCCTTTGTGTTCCAAGGCAATAATCATGTGCTGCACACTGGCTGGATCAGCATGGAAATATGCTTGAAAATCAGCATTTGCAGGTGGTCTGCCATTTATTTTGGTGTAATAGTGGATAAATGCAAGGTACTGCCCAGCAATTACCGGCAAGT
>NZ_QLIT01000118.1 GCF_003574485.1 Facilibium subflavum | reverse complement strand
TAAACCTTGATTCGCATTTATGTCAATGGTAACGCCGTTGTTACCTGCTCTACGGGAATTGGCGGGCCTTCCACAGCAATCGCCGTAGAAGAGCTTGCAAAAATTGGTATCCATCACTTCATCCGCATTGGCACAACCGGTGCAATACAACCAAATATCGAACTGGGTGATATTATTATCTCCAGCGCTTCTGTTCGCTTAGATGGCACTTCTTGCCACTATGCACCTATTGAATATCCTGCGGTTGCTGACTTTAAACTAACACAACTGATTTATAATAGCGCGCAAAAAAAGCAAAGCAACCTGCATATTGGTATTACGGCTTCTTCAGACACATTTTATCCTGGACAAGAACGCTATGACAGCTATTCAGGCTATGTCATTCCGCCACTTCAAGGTACCTTGGCTCAGTGGCAAAAACTCAATGTACTTAATTATGAAATGGAATCTGCGGCACTTTTTGTTACCTGCAATGCGCTGAATTTAAAAGCAGCAGCCCTTTATGCCGTCATGGCCAATAGAAGTTACAGTGAACAACCCCAAACGGATTTTTATCGTTCGTCCATACATGAATGTGTCGAAGTTGTTAAAAACGCGCTTGAGCATTTAGAATAATCATCGACTTTTAAATAATTAAACCCGTTATTAATGCGGATAAAAAACTGACCATAGTGGCGCCTAACACCATTTTAAGGCCAAAACTTGCGACCATATTGCCCTTTTCTTTATTCAAACCTTGCACGGCACCCACGATAATCCCGATTGAGCCAAAGTTTGCAAATGACACTAAAAACACTGAAATCACTGCAACGGTATGTGGTGTAAAGTCCTGTAAATGCTGATGTAAATAAGTCATTGCAACAAATTCATTGGAGACAATTTTGGTTGCCATAATTCCAGCAGCACTTAATATTTGACCTGATGGAATATTTAATAACCAGGCAAAAGGGTAAAAAACATAACCTAACAGATTTTGAAAGTTAATACCAAAAATATGTAAAAAGATGTCGTTTAGCATTGATATAAGCGCAATAAAACCGATCAGCATCGCACCAACGATAATCGCCACTTTAAAGCCATCGATGATATATTCGCTTAACATCTCAAAAAAACTTTGCTTTTTCCTTGAGCTACTCTCCATTGCTTCAAAAGAAAGCTCTTCATGATGCTCATAAGGGTTAATTAACAATAAGACAACAAATGTACTAAACATATTCAAAACTAAGGCACTGACAACATATTGTGGTTCTATAATCTGCATATAAGAACCGACAATAGACAAAGAAACTGTTGACATCGCAGTTGCTGCCATGGTGTACATTCGCCTTTTCGAGATCTGGCCTAATATTTTTTTATACGCGATAAAATTTTCTGATTGCCCAAGCAATAAAGAACTTACAGCATTAAACGACTCAAGGCGCCCCATACCATTTACCTTGGACAGTATCCAACCGATCGCACTGGTCACAACTGGTAAAACACGTAGATACTGTAGAATCCCAATTAGCGCTGAAATGAAAACGATAGGCAGTAAAACACTGATAAAAAAGGAAAAACCACCTTCTTGAACCATCCCCCCAAAAACAAAATTAGCACCAGTTGCCGCATATCCCATAAGTGCATTAAAAACAGCGGCAATACCACTAATAATTTTTACCCCAACAGATGAGCGAAATAAAAAAAGTGCTAAAATGATTTCAATCACCAGCACCTGAATGATATAGCGATATTTAATCTTTTTTTTGTCAGTACTTATTAGAAAGCCAACGATAAAAAGAATTAAAAGTCCTAGAAAAAAATATACAAACCGCATTGGCCTTCGCTCCCATTTTACTCACAAAAAAACGCCCGTATTCTACTTCATATTCCCTTAAGGTGCAAAGTTTAATTTAAAGAAAATAAAAGGCAGGGGCGATATCAGACAAATAAATTACACACAGCGTGAGACGATATAACTATATACAAAAGTCTAAAATATTATTATTTTTAGTACTGTTCTATCGTCTTTGGTTTGCCTTCAATTGCAATTTGCTGAAGACTATCTACAATTGATTGCTTCGGCAAGCTTAATTTTACGGCAGCGTAGTGACTTATAATACAAATAACAAGCAACAAAGCCATGGCATTAAAATTGTTAAGCATACCGATACCACCACCATAATCGCCCAAATAAGAAACTATGCTTAATAGCACCAGATATCCCCATAACCAATATGACTGCCTTATATGCCAATCCACCTTGGTCGTCTTGTCTTTTTTAAAGAAGCAATAGGCCGTTAAAACGATAATTGCAACTGCGATCATCACGCCTGTTTTTGAAACGATATTCCAGCCACTCCAATACACGATAAGCGTACTTGCATAAAAGGCTGCTATCATCCATATACGCGCCACAGGCAGGCGAAAAGGTCTATCCATATCCGGGACTTTTTTTCGAAATGTGCTTGCACTTACCGGCCCCATAATATAGGTCAATGCGACTAAAGAAGTCAGAAACGTTGCCATTGTTGACCACCCAGGTAGTGGCGCAAACATACAAAGTCCAACAACAAAGTTCACAATGATACAATAGATAGGGTTTCCCTTAGGGGTCAACACAGCAAAAAAACGAGGGATGTAATTATTTTGGCTCATTGCATAAATAGAGCGTGTCGCACTACCAAAATACATCAACCCTGCTGCCAATGGTCCTGCAATTGCACCAATATAAATAAAGACCATTAACCAGGGCGCATGTAATGCTTGGGCTATCATCGCAAAAGGGCCAAAAGATTCCTCTTTTCCACCCCCATTAAGTGTCACATTATACCAATTGTTTGATGATACATGCCCAGATACGGCATATAAATACGAAAATTGTAATAACAGGAAAATAATCAAGCATGTGACGATTGATCCAATAATAGCAATTGGAATCGCCTTTTTAGGATTTTTTGTTTCCCCGGCCATCTCCGCTGCAAGCTTAAATCCGGTAAATGAAAACGCAATACCACCTAAAGAAATTGCTGATAACACACCTGCACTTCCATTTGGGGCAAATTGTAAATGTTGGATTGTGGATGTGTTTACCTTGTACATAGCATAGACAAAACACATCACACTAATAGCAACGACCAATGGGACGATAATTTTTATAATTGTCAGAAAATTATTTGCCTTAATCAACCATCTTAGTGAATAGGTATTTAAAATGCTAACCAGCAATAAAATCGCCGCAGCCAACACCATACCTTTTGCTGTCAGCGCGCCACTTGTGCTATTCACAAATTGTGGAAAAAAAACAGCTAAGTATTGAATAATTGCTTGCACTTCAGTTGGCGCAAGCGTTAAATAAGACAGCCAAATAATCCATGCAAAAATAAAACTAACCATCGTACCATGCGTAATATGCGGGATACGTGTGCTTGAACCTGTTACAGGCACCATTGTACAAATCTCTGCAAAAACAAAAGCAATAATCATGATCAGACATGCACCAATTATCCAGGATAAAATAGATGCCGGTCCTGCAAAACTTGCGGTATGGGCAGCAGAGAATAACCAACCAGAACCCAAAATAGCACTGATTGAAGAAAACAGCAAACCTGTAATACTAATGTTGCGTGCTTTCATGCACGTCCCCTTCACTTTTATACACGAGGAACAAAGTTAATGAAAATATTGGAGAAAGACAAGTAAAAAAATATTACGAATATTATCACCTTGCACCAAAAACTGCCTGGCCAACACGCAAAATTGTACTGCCAGCGGCAATTGCTGCTGATATATCTGCACTCATTCCCATGGAAAGCGTATCTAAAGACAATCCATAGCGCGCCTTAAGTTCATCTTGTAATGTTCTTAATTGCAAAAAACTTGCCAGCTGTTTATCATAGTTATCTGTGTGAGCTAAAATACACATAAGCCCCTTTAATTGCAAAGAAGGGCAATTATCAATAATCTCATTAACCATCACGTTGATTTCCTCAGATTGTATAATATCAATTCCTGATTTTTGTGGCTCTTGGTCGACATTAATCTGAATACAGACATTCATGACTTTCTCACACTGCTGGCAATAGCGATTTAGTTTTTTGGCATGTGATCGGCTTGCCAAGGTGTGTATCCAGTCAAAATGCTCAGCGATTACCTTCAACTTATTTGACTGGATATGACCAATATAGTGCCATATGATATCTTCAGGCAACGCCTTGATTTTCTCAACAGCTTCCTGAAAATAGCTTTCAGCGAACTGGCGCTCACCGCATTTATATGCATCTAAGATTTTTGTGACACTTTGCTTTTTGCTCACAGGCAATAACACCGGCTCAGAGACTTCATACTGGCGACTTAAGCTTTTAATTTCTTGATGTATTGACAATAAATTTTGTGCAATTTGCGATCTTTTTTCCTGACTCATCTGCTATGCTAACACTATGCGTGAATTTAGTAGGTATCATAACATGAATCTTCTGTCATTATTAACTACTTGTATTGAAAGTGGCGCTTCAGATCTTCACTTATCAACTGGCGTTGCCCCTATGATTCGAGTTGATGGTGAGCTTCGCATATTAGATGAGCCACCCATTTCCAATGAAGGCATCCAGGAAATGCTCTACAGCATCACAAAAGAAGATCAAAGACAGGAGTTCGCACAAACGATGGAATGCGACTTCTCTATTAATGTGCATGAACTTAAGCATCGGTTCAGGGTAAATATTTTTATGCAAAATCGCGGAACAGCTGCGGCTTTTCGTGCAATTCCTCAATCCATTCAATCCTTAGAAGAAATTAACGCACCTTCAGTGTTTAAAGAGATTATTACACAGAATTCGGGTCTTATTCTTGTAACAGGCCCAACAGGCTCTGGTAAGAGTACCACATTAGCCGCAATGATTGACTATATTAATCACACAGCACATGGGCATATTATCTCTATTGAAGATCCCATCGAGTTTATTCACCAGTGCGATAAATGTCTTATCAATCAACGTGAAGTAAAACATGATACTTTAAGCTTTAATAATGCGCTTAAGGCTGCACTTCGCGAAGATCCAGATTATATTTTAATTGGCGAAATGCGTGATATTGAAACGATTCGTTTAGCATTAACCGCCGCAGAAACAGGGCACCTGGTTTTTGCAACCCTACACACATCATCTGCACCAAAGACAATTGACCGAATCGTGAATGTTTTTCCTGCAGAAGAGCAAGGCATGATCCGCAGCATGCTATCTGAGTCCTTAAAAGCAGTTATTTCACAACGTCTTCTCAGGAAAAAACAAGGCGGACGGGTGGCCGCACATGAGATATTAATCGCCAATTCAGCTATTCGTAATTTAATCCGTGAAAGTAAAATACCGCAAATTCATAATACATTACAAACAAACCAATCTCTTGGGATGCAGACAATGCAGCAATCGATTGATAAGCTTGCTGAACAAGGTCATATCAATCATTTCAACGCCGCCAAAAATCAGATGTAAATAATACCACGACAGTAAATACTTCCAAACGGCCAATCAACATCGCAAGATTTAATACCCAATGACCCGCTGTTGGCAGATTTGCGTAATTCACACCTACCTCACCCAAGCCTGGCCCTAAATTTGAAATACATGCAGCAACTGCTGAAAATGCCGTAATTGATGGAACACCTAGTCCCATCATACAAAGCCACAATATCACAAACAGCATAAAATAAGCCGCAACAAATCCCCAAACACTACTCATCACAGATTCAGACATGACCTTATTGCCAAATTTAATCGGAAAAATACCATTGGGATGGACAAGACGGCGCGCTTCCCGGAAAGCCTGCTTTCTTATTAATACCGCTCGGACAATTTTAAGCCCACCTGAGGTGGAACCTGCACACCCCCCGACAAGCCCTATGATCATCAACAAGATAGGAACAAAAAGCGGCCAATCATGATAAGCAGAGTTTGATGTGAACCCTGTGTTTGACACAAATGATGCAACCTGAAAAAGTCCATCCCAAAAAGCATTCTCATTACCTTTTTCAACCCCTTGAGCAATTAAGGTCAAAATGACAATCACCGCCATAGAAAATCCCCAGAAAATATAGGCACGAAACTCAGGATCTCGCCAATATACTTTAACTGAAAGCTTTCTAAATGCGGTGAAATGCAGTGCAAAACTTGTGGCGCTGATTAGCATAAAAAAAATTGCAACTGAATAGATAAGAGGCGTTTGGTTAGCAAAACTGGCATCGGTGGGCGCAAATCCACCGGTCCCAATAGTTGAAAAAGCATAACAAATCGCATAGAACCAATCCATGCCTGCAACACGATAACTGACAATACATAACACAACAAGCAGAAGATAAATCATCCACAATACTTTAGCGGTATCTGCAATTTTTGGTGTTAGCTTATTTTCCTTCCATGGGCCATTTGCTTCAGCACGATAAAGCTGCATTCCCCCAACACCTAGCATTGGCAAAATAGCAACTGAGAGGATAATAATCCCCATCCCTCCTAAAAGCTGTGATTGTTGGCGATAATATAAAATACTTTTAGGTAGATTCTGCAACCCATGAATAACAGTGGCACCTGTTGTAGTAAAGCCAGATACCGATTCAAAAACGGCATCAGAAAATCCAAGGTAAAGCCCTTTAGAATACATATAAGGAATGGATCCATACAGTCCAAGCACTGACCAGACTGCAATCACAACAATAAAACCGTCTTTGACTGTTAAATGTTTTTTTGATCTGGCGCTTGCAAGAAAAAATAATAACCCTGAGCTCATGGTAATAACAAAACTAATCAAAAAAGGAAACAAATTGTGTTCATGATAGATCCAGCTTACAATAATAGGTGTTAACATAGTAACGCTAAAGAACATCAACAATGTGCCGAGCACCTTAAAGATTGGACCTGGACGCATAAATTTTCATTTCCTGTGCTTATCTAGATGATTTTTTTCAGTCTTCTAGTATAATCGCTCATACAATATAAACAATATCCGGGTGTATAAATGAGCTTAATTCTGAAAATGCTTCACCTTTTTGACAATAAAAAGAAACGTGAATACACAAGCGATGCAAGCCAGTTTTTAGCTCGCTATGATCGCGACTTTCCATCTCGATCTGACTCACAGAAAAAAGAAGCACAAAAGCATCGAAATATCTTTTCTCGTCAAACTGATGCATTTAAGCTTTAGTGCTGGTAGTGAGATACGATTTGTGGTACCACTTATAGCATATCTTTAGTGATTAAATAGCAGTGATTTCCCGCAATAAATTTATCGTGCTTTGGGGAAGTCAGGCTTAAGCGCACATACTGATCAAATGAAGATCAAAAACAGAACATATGGTAAATTGGTTTATTCGCGTCATATATAGCTTTATTGTCATAAGCTTATTTTTAGCTTCAAACTGCAGCTATGCCAACACAGACCTGCCACCGGGATTTGAGGATTATCTGCCACAGGATGAAACAACCTTTGTTAACCTTCAATTTGGTAATAATGCTTTAGGTGAAGTCGTTGCCACCTTTGATGACAACAGTATTACATTTGAAGACCCTAAAAAAATACTCACCGAACTCTCTCCTTATATCAAAAAGACAGCCAAAGGCATTATTTTGCATAGTTTAAGCGAACCACTTGCAACAAATCAAAATCGTGCTTGTGAGAAGGGGCCAAAATGTGGATTTATTCATCCTAAAATTCTTGGTGTTATTTTCGATCGCAATAACTACCGTGTCTCTTTGTTCATCAACCCTATTTACCTTGTAAAGCATAAAGCGATTCCTGCCAAATACTTAAAGGACTCCTCTGCCGGTTTAAGCACATTGAACTTTTTCCAATTTGGCAGCACAGGCAATAATGATAACTATCATACATTATCCATGAATCATAATGGTTTTATAAGCGCTGGAAACTGGAATCTACACTATCAAGATAACTATACTTATAGTATTTCACAAGGCCAGGATCCCATCAATCAATTTCAGTTTCGAGATTTTGATCTCAACTGGCGACAAAAACAATATTACGCCTCAGTTGGCCTTCAAGACACATCCGGAATGCTGATTATTCCAACATTTCAAATCGTTGGTGCAAGCTTACAGACCAATACCGATCTGGTGACTAATTTAAATGAACAAATTGCAACACCTGTAGAAGTAAATATCATTGTTCCAAGCTATGTAGATATCTATCGAAACAATACGCTGCTTGATACACAATATTTTCCACCAGGAAATTACTTTATTGACACCACAAGTTTTCCCTCCGGCTCATATCTTTTACGACTAAATATTCGCACATTAAACAATCAAAGCTCAACAAAATATGTCTATTTTGTTAAAACTTCTGCCTTGCCACTGTTAACATTGCCACAATATTATATAAGCTACGGGAGGCTTGTTTCACTTGATTCTACCTCGATTTTTCCTCACCTGACAACGTTGAATGTGCTATCGCTTGAAAACAAGCAACGCTTACATAAATTTTTTGGCTTAGGAGAGCATATTACACTATTTGATGAAAAGGAAGCTGTTGCTGAGTTAAGTTTTATGACTGAGCTTACTCATTTAAGCCTAACGCTATCAACGGCTGTGAGTAATTTTGGCGATACAGGAATAGGTTTTGCTACTGCAGGCAGTTTATATGGTATCGTCCTCAATTCATATTTCAGACAACTATGGATCAAAAACACAAATAGTGATTATATCAATGAATACCTTGGCAAATCTGCACAATCTAATAACACCAACTTAGGGACATCACTGTCCTTTAACTGGCATGATATTGAATTTGATGCGGGTTTAACCTATACCTACGCCAATCAATCTTTGCAGCACAATATTGAATTAGGTGCCACCAAGTTATTTTCATTTGGTCAAAATAACAGCTTGTCCTTATCATTAACCTTCAATGCGGATAGCACAAACAAAAGTGTTTTCCTTCAAGCTAGCTGGAATCTTAGTAACAATAATGGCTGGTATGGTTCTGTTGGTGGTGAAGAGCAAATCTTCCAAGATGGTGATAATAATGAACATCAGCAAAATCTCAAGCTTAATCTTGGTAAAGAACTTCGCACCAGCAATAGCCTTACTGATATTGGCACAAGTGTCCAAGCAAGTGATGATCAGCAATATTATTCTCAATACATTTCAACAAGCAATCCTTATTTTGATGCAATTCAGCAGCTAAACTTTGCCAAGTCACAAAGCCAAGACGATACCATAAGCTATAATTTAAAAGTAGGTTCTACTTTGGCTTATTCCCCTTTTAATAACTGGGGGATCAACAGCACAACAAAGCAAAGTGGCATACTTGTCCGCGTTAATGCCGATGAAAAAAGCCAGTACACAGTTTATGTTGATGGGCGGCCTGAAAAACTTATTCAGAACAATAAAAGTTATTTTATTCCACTGAATAGCTACCATACAAATAACATCCAAATTCAATCACATGAGATAACACTTAGCATCCCTGATAGCAGCGAAGATATTGTGCTTTACCCAGGCAATGTGCAAACAATTATTAAAGAGGCAAAACCTGCGATTCTACTGATGGGCGTATTTATAAAACCAGATGGAAAAATATTAAGTCATGCCACCATAACAAGTCAGTTGGAAAAAACATGGACTGATACCGATGGGTTTGGCCAAATAACTTTATTAACAGGAGAAACATTACAGCTTAATTATGGCGATCATAAAAAATGCATGGTTGATACATCTGGGTTATCCCCAGCAGATGGGGTCGCTTTTCTTGAACAAATAATTTGTAAATAATCCAGTTATGCTGTATCAACTTGTGAAAAATGCAAGCATAGCCTATAGTTAACAGTGGAGATCTGTTGGACTAAATAAAAGGAGAGCCCCTTATGAAAAAGAGGATTCTTTATATTACAATGGTAATATTAAGTACTACTACTTATTCAGCATTTGCAGCAAATAGTGGAAACTCACAGCAAGGGACAACAAGTGTTGTGATTGAAGAAAAGCATATCCTGGGTGATCTTAAAATGGAGGATAAAATCACTGTGACAGCAGATATGATCGCACAAGCCACCACACAGAAATTTAAAATCGCAAGTTTTTGTACTTACACCAATCGCAAAGATGGCAAAGTTGATGTAAAAATCACAACCAATGAAGGAAAGTTTGCCATTGTTGGCGCAGAAGGGCAAGGTGAGATTGACTACTCACTATCCATTGGTGATCAAACAATGCAATATGGCGATAATACGATTACCGTTGATGCCAATGATAGTTCAAGCGGCTGCAAAACCGTCGAGACAGTTTATATGACACTTGATGCTGACTCGATTAAAAGCGCCTTAGCTGGTAATTATGATGCTTCTTTTAATATTGCCATTAAATAACATCAACAAAAATTGATAATGGATAAGTATAAGTAATTACAGAATAATACTAGCCAGAAAAAGAGTTCTTTCGTATGACAAAGTATAAAGGTTATGTGGTCTTGTTTATCGTATTCTTTGCGATCAAAGCAATATATGCCGGTGCAATATTAGATGTTTTAAATCCAAATATCGTGATGGCAAAAGACCAAAAGCGAACTTATATAAGCCTGCAAAATATTGGAAATGAAGCAGGCACGTTTACCGTTACAGTTAAAAATGTCACCGATGCAAAAAACATTATCACCTATAGCAATAAAGAACTGCGCTCATTGCCTGTTTTCATTCAACCTATTTTGCTATATAAATTAAGGCCTAAAGCCAAAAAACGCATTACATTGACACGTAATCCACGTGTTAAAATAACAAAACCCGTTCATCTGCAACTTACGATTAAAGAGTATAAAAAGCCTGATGCAACAGAAACAGAGAATAAAGGCGCTGCAGGCATACAGATACATGGCGCGATTATTAATCTTATTAATGTGGTAATAAAGTAAATGGAATCATTATGCGGATAAAACAGGATACGATAACTTCAACAAAAATTATCATACCCACCCTGGTATTATTTATATGCAGCTTATCTACAGGTTATGCCGATAATTTTAAGAATGAACATAAATTCTATAAATCAGTAAATAACAAAAGTGAAGAAATAGAAGAAAATTATGCCGTGGGTGAGCTTATTATGACAGAAAATGTCCGAATCACTGGAGACATGATAGAAGGATATAAAGATCAACGCTTTTCTTTGGGAACGTTTTGTGCTTACACGCTACAAGGTGCTGGCAATCACAAGTTTCCTGTTCGTGTTACCTCATCCCAGGGAAAATTTGCCGCACACGGGCTAAACTACCAAGGTGATTTGCCTTATACCGTTTATGTCAACAACATCAAAATAAACTATGGACAGATCAATTATATTACCGCAAATAACAAACCAGGCAGTGAGTGTCAGGCTTTTGAAAACATTGCGATTGAATTTTCAAAAGACACCATCAGAAATGCTAAGGCAGGCGCATACGCACTAACCCTCAACTTTTCTGCCGAATAATGCCCCTTAGAAACAAGTATTAAAGGTTTATTAATGACATAAGCTCGGCACGAGATTTCTCATCTCGACGAAAAATCCCGCGCATACAGCTTGTTAAAGTTGAGGTTTCTGACTTACGCACACCCCGGGTTGTCATGCATTGATGCATAGAATCAATAATCACGGCAACCCCTTTAGGCTCAAGTGCATTCTCGATTGCCTGGGCAATTTGGATCGTTAAACGCTCCTGAGTTTGCAGACGTTTTGAGAATATATCAACAGCACGGGCAAGTTTGCTAATACCAACCACTTTGCCATTAGGCAAATATGCCACATGCGCCTTTCCAATAATAGGCACCATATGGTGTTCACAGTAAGACTCCAGACGCATATTTTTTAATAATACGATTTCATCATAGCCTTCAACATCTTCAAAGGTCTTGGATAGAATCTCATTTGGATCTTCATTATAACCTTTGAAAAATTCACTGTAAGATTTTATCACCCGTTGTGGCGTTTCAATCAACCCTTCTCGTTTAGGATCTTCTCCAATGTATTCTAATAGGACTTTAATGGCGTTTTCCGCCTCATTTCTTGTTGGTTTAGACAATGGGGTCTCCTGGATTATTTATTTTTTTCAAATGCAAGTTTAATGCCTTGTAATACAAGATCAGAAACAACCAGATCAAACAAGTCATCTTCTTGAAAAAGCTGTGCAAAGCCGCCTGTGGCAATAATAGAGACTTGATGTTTATCAGCACCAAGCTCATCTAACATTGCCTTTTTAAGCTCTTTAATTGCGCCTAAATGCCCATAATAGACACCTGATTGCAAATTCGTATTCGTATCTTTACCAATTGCAGCCTTGGGTTTGATAATACTCACAGAAGACAATTGTGCTGCATTTGCACTTAATGCTTCTAGTGAGAGTTTGATACCAGGCAAAATTGCACCACTTAAATACACCTTATCTTTGGTTACCACATCAAAAACAGTTGCCGTGCCAAGGTCAATGACCATAATATTTTTTTCAGGAAACAAACCTACCGCAGCAATGCAAGCGGCAATACGATCAGCACCAACCTCGCCAGGTGTGGCAACTTTCATCTGAAGACCTGTTTTCACCCCAGGCTGTAAGAAAAAAGGTTCAAGCTTAAAATACTTTAGCATCGCCGCACGAAGTGAATAGTTAATTGCCGGGACAACAGAAGCAATCGCAACGCCAGTGACTTCTTGTGGATTAATGCCATTTTCCTGTAATGCCTGGCGTAAAAAAATCCCAATTTGATCTGAACTGCCATGCGCAGAGGCCGTTGTATAACGGAACTGCAGGATTAAAGTATCTTTATTAAAAACACCGCCATGAATATGAGAGTTTCCAACATCTAACGTTAATAACATGTTCTAACCATAACCAAAGTAAATTATTAGGACGCTATTATAGGCGATTTTATTAATTTTGTAATCAAACCCAGTATTGAATTTTAAAATGCGTATCAAAAAAGTATTAGATGATCAAACTATAGGATTAATGAACCTGGGTTAAATTCTGTTTGTCCTGAAAAATCAAGGATCCTAAGCTCTACCACAGGGTAAGCTGCTTGGGACTCTTTCTTATTTGACAGCTTTAATTTGCCACTTAAAACATCTGTGATATTTAAATACATATTTGTCGTGGATTTTTGTTTTTCAGCAAAGCTACATATGGCAATGATATGCCCATTAATATCAAGTGCAAAACAATGATTAGCAAGCTCACTTCGCTCGGTGTAGACAAACTCCTCTACTTCATTCACATCCGGTTTTTGTGAATATTTAATACAATCAAATATGGTATCAAATTTTGCTACTGGATAGATCAACTCAGGTTTCATTGAGCCTTCCCCTGTTACCAGCCAGTTATAAGAAATATCCAACCCGTTAGCAATTTGATAAGAAAGCTTACTGCGATCCAGGTTTTTTGCCAAAATATAAGAAACAGACCCCTGTTTAATCCCGCATAATCGCGCAACATCGTTATGCGAATAATTTCGCTGCTCAATTACGTATTGCAAACGATCAGCAAGTGTGTGTAAATTTTTTTTTGTCATATTTAAGTATGCCCTATAAGCCAAATCCAATATATACTTGTTCATTAAAAGCCATTTAAGTATTCTATATAATGGCTTCAACTTTAACCTAGCATAAAACTTTAATAATAGAAGAGAACTTCTAAACATTATTACTTTGCATATAATAGCGTCAGAAACGCGTTTTCGCAATTTATGTTAGCACAACTTTAAATCAATACACACAAAACAAATCAACTTTCATAAAACATGCTTGCCATATAAACAAAATCTGCATACTTTTAAAAACAACAAACACAATAATTGATTTTTCTCTCATTCCAGCATACAGTTTACACTAAGGCACACAGCAAATTAACTTTAAACAGGAACTTTTTATGTTTAAAAGTATTATTAATTTTTTGAATTACCATTTAGAAAGCTTCAAACTGAGACCCCCAAGCTATAGTCTCACAAAAGTAATTATCCGCGCTGATAATATCTATATTGAATATAAATTAAACGTAGCAAGACTAAGCCAGACACAGCAAAAGACGATTACAGAGATAGAAAACTTACAAACAAATTTTAATCGTAATGACCGACTTAAAATTGATGCCTGCCTATTAGCTTCTGAACTTATAGAATCCATGAAATCCATATCACATCACGAGACAACAAAACAAAAGATACTAAATGATTTTTATCCTAAACTGGCAAATTATTTAAAGGCAAGGCTTGAGTTATGAATATCATTGAAAAAAATAACCTTATATGGCAGTTAAAGTCATGGAAACTCAATGCTATTTTAATCACCATTATTTTGACACTATCTCTCACCGCTAATCTCATTGGACATCGACTGATTATTATTTTTGGTGTTACGATGTATAGTGGGGCTTTTTTGCGCATTGCTGCATTGATATTGCTAAACGTAATCCGCTCATACTCAAAAGGCAATACAATTATCTTCTTTATTATAATTTTTATCAACTTATGCGATCTATTTGCAATTGGTTATGGCCATTTTATCAGTTACAATCTAGGGTTCCCGACATATTTCAAAGACGCTGCAGCGTATCAAAAAGTCTTTAGTGATGCCTGGCATGGTTTTGTTGGTGAGATAACCTCTGTAGTTATTTATCTGATTCTTGAGTTATTCCTTTTTAGCTATATCTACTTTAAATGGCGCCTGCCCTTTTTCCTGAGCGTTATCATTGCAGCCTCATTGATTATGTTTATTGCTTCTTATGCTACCATGTATGCAGGCTTCGTGCTTGACTATCCAGCGCATATTGAACATCTTATCTTAGACAACTTCATCAGAAATATGATTGTACTTATTATTTTTAGCATCATAAGTCAACCCTTTGTTTACTGGCTACATCGAACTTATTTTGAGAGTTAATAACGCCGTAGCTGTACATGCACATATTGCTGAACTGTATCAGGGATAATAAGTGATTTTAACACATAAACCAACTCATCAAACTGTTTGGCAATCTTGCGATATACTTCTTCATAGGAAGAGCGCAGTTTCGCATGATAGACTGATAAATGCTCGCTGGCTGATATACCAATATCACAGTAATATGTCTTAGATAAGCCTGCCTTTTTCACGCGTTTAGGATACATTCCTGCATAAATAAGTGCATGATCTAAAATCACCTCTAAGCGTTTAATACTCATGCTTTGAATCGCAGACAACAGCTCTTCTGCAAACACAAAATCCTTAAGTGCATTATTTCTAATATTACGCAATAAAGCATATACAATAAACGCCTGTAAGTCTTCTTCTAAAAAAACACCACTATTTTTTTCACCTTCTTGTACCAGGTGATACATGGCCGATATCGCTGTTTTTTCCATAATTAATTGCATAAACATAGCCCCTTTTTATTCTCCTTTACTACCTTTAAGTATAGATAATAAAAACAAAAAATAGCCAAAAGCTTACAAAAGGCATGATTGCAATATATTCGTGCATCGTTTTATTCTGTAAAATAACTTATACTTGGAAAATCACTCACACCCTTCATAGAAGTTGATAACACAATAAGGTTACAAATGCTTAGCACAACCAAACAATCATTTCAAAGACGACTATTCATATGGATGATAATAACCTTAATCTGTATGGTCTTATTTGTGATAAGTATTATCAAAGGCTTTCCACTTAATACCAATGTACTTGCTCTGTTACCTGGCAGTGGACAAGACATTGTAACACAAAAGGCCGCTGATAAATTCTCGACACGAATTGGCAATCAGCTGGTGATTTTGATTGGAAATGCTGACCAACAAGCGTCTATCAAGGCCGCAGACCAGTTCACCCAACGATTAAACAAAAGCCAATTATTTCGTAAAGTAAATACAGTGGTAGATAATAATCAACAACAAGCCTGGGCACAGTTTTATTATCCATCACGACTTGCACTTGTGACAAGTTTGGATCGGCAATATCTACAAAACAACCAAATTGATAAAATTAAACAGCAAGCGTTATTTTCTTTGTATAATCCAATGGGTATTACCAATGATGATTTAATTAAGAATGATCCATTTTTCTTATTCCAGCGCTATATCCTCTCACTGCCGAAACCGGCAAGCAACATGCAATTACACAATAATCATTTAATAAGTCAATATCAAGGACTCTGGTATACCATGATCAATGCGACTTTACAAGGCAATAGCTTTTCGCTTGATAATCAACAACGCGTGATTCACTTATTACATCAGGCAAAAGAACAGGTATCTACTAACTACCCACACACAAACTATCTTATGACTGGCATGATTTTTTATGCAAAAGCAGGCGCTGATAGTGCCAAACACGATATTTCAATCATTGGTATTGGCTCTATTATTGGGATTATTTTACTGTTATTAATTACTTTTGGTAGCCTGTGGCCTTTGTGCTTTACCTTATTCTCAAGCTTCATCGGCTTTATCTGCGCCTTTGTTGTCACCTATTTGATTTTTGGTAGCGTGTACTTATTTACACTTGTCTTTGGTGCAAGTTTAATTGGTATCTCAGTAGATTACGCCTTTTTTTATTATGCTGAACAATACTTTGGCGGCAGAAACTGGCAAGCAAAAAAATCACTTACAAATATTTTCCCTGGTATTACTTTAGGCTTGCTTAATGTCATTATTGCCTATGTGATTATTGCCATTGCTCCTTTTCCAGGATTGCGGCAACTTGCTGTATTTGCCTGTGTTGGCTTGGGCATGGCCTATTTAACGGTCATCTGTGCTTTCCCTTATCTTTTGAAATCTAAAAAGGAAGTCCGTACTTCGATTATCAGTAAACTCGCCCAGAGATATCTTACAATCTGGCAACGCTTACCTGTAAAAGCAGTGATATTTATTTATTTTATCCTCTTGATTATTTGCATAATCGGCATCATGCAATTAAAAGCCAACGATGATATTCGTATCCTTGAATCCGTACCGGTTTCCCTAAAACAAAATGAGCAGAAAGTAAAACAAATCATTGGCAGCCACGTTGGCACAAATTTTGCTGTTATCACGGGAAAAACGCCAAATGAAGTGGTGACAAACGGGCATAAGCTACTAAATGAAATCCAGAAATCACAACCGCATATCCACAACCCAGGCATTGCTATCAGTCAATATTTACCATCGATTCAAATACAAAAACGGACCTATGATCAAATTCAGACAAAACTCATTCAATCACAACTGATTCCCTTTTTGGAACAAATAGGCATCGATAAAACACAATCAGCCAGCATCCAGCAAAAACTACATACACTCAAGTTTACACCTGTTACAATTGATAAATGGCTTACATCACCAGTCTCAAACGATTTACGCTTTTTGTGGCTTGGGAAAATCAATCACTCATACGCCTCTGTGATACTCTTATCTAATCAGCTTGATATCAGCAAAGTCAGGTTAATTGCTGATAACTTACCTGATGTAACCTTTATCAATAAAGCCGATGATATCTCTAATATCTTTATGACCTATCGTCACTATATCAGTATATTGTTTATTTTTGCACTGTTAGGATTAGGCTTATTATTGATATGGCGTTATAAAAGTCTTAAAAAAGTTATCTGCTATGCTTTGCCACCTTTAGCGGCCATTGGCATAACCCTTGCAACACTTGGTCTTTTCCACATCCCATTAACCCTATTTAGTCTACTGGCATTGATTCTTGTCTTGGGTATTTCTGTAGATTATGTGATTTTTTTCGCTGAAACACGTTCAAGTTTTAGCAGCACAATGCTCGCGGTGAGTCTATCAGCGATTACCACTATTTTATCATTTGGGCTTTTAATGTTCAGCCAAACACCTGTTGTACACTATTTTGGTATTTCAGTATTTATCGGCATTACCAGTGCTTTTTTGTTGTCACCACTTGCATCCAAGGCGTCAAATAGAGACACGGAAAACCTGTAAAATAAGCGATAAGTAGTATATAATCTCTCCAAATTGAATTCACACATCAAAAGAAAAAATTATGTCAAAAATACAAGCCGTTCGAGGCATGAATGACATCCTTCCTGAGGAAATAGGCTATTGGCACTATTTTGAAGACATCGTAAAACAGCTATTAGCCAGTTATGGTTATAGTGAAATTCGCCTGCCAATTATTGAAAAAAGTCAGCTGTTTCACCGGGGCGTTGGCAGTGGAACGGATATTGTTGAAAAGGAAACCTATGACTTTACTGATCGAAGTGATGAAGCATTGACCTTACGCCCTGAGGGCACTGCTGGTTGTGTGCGGGCAATGATTGAGCATGGCCTTTTGCGTAATCAACTGCAAAAGTTGTGGTATTTGGGGCCAATGTTTCGTTATGAACGACCACAAAAAGGCCGCTACCGCCAGTTTTATCAATTTGGCGTTGAAGTCTATGGCAGTGATCATATCAGCCAGGATGCTGAACTGTTAAGCCTGACCTGGCGGCTATGGCAAAAACTTAAATTAAATGAATATGTTACACTCCAGATTAATAATCTTGGATCTAATGAGGATAGACAAGCCTATATAGATGCATTGGTAGAATATCTAACACCATTAAAAGATCAGCTGGATGCTGACAGCCAGCGACGGTTAACAAAAAATCCATTGCGTATTCTTGACACAAAAGATGAAAACACCAAGACATTATTAATAAATGCACCTAAAATGGAAGATTTTATTAATACATCGTCCCAAAGCCAGTTTCTGGCACTTTATCATTATCTTACATCTATTGGCATTCCTGTTGAGGTTAATCCATATCTTGTTAGGGGGTTAGATTATTATAGTGATACGGTTTTTGAGTGGGTCACAGATAAGCTAGGTGCTCAAGGCACCATCTGTGCAGGCGGACGCTATGATAAACTCGTTGAAGGCTTAAATGGCCCACCAACACCGGCTGTTGGCTTTGCCATGGGGATTGAACGCATTATTTTATTACTAAAAACGCTTGACCAGGCACCCATTAAATCTAACAGGCCGGATATTTATATAATATCCGATACATATTCTGTCTTTGAAAGCATGCAATACATTGAAGGAATTCGTCAGCGCTTTCCACAGCTTGTCATTGAACAAAACACAACGCTTGGTAGCTTTAAATCACAGTTTAAAAAGGCAGATAAATCAGGGGCGGATCTTGCCATTGTCATTGCTGAAAATGAGCTTAGCACCCAAAGCTGTATCGTGAAGTTTTTACGCAAGGAAAAGGAACAAATTTGCCTTACCCAAGATAAGCTTTATGGCTTCCTGCGTGACTACTTCTCCACAAAAAATAAAAATGCTGAGCTTAGTATCCTCTAACCAGCGAGACGACTAAAAAAAAGATCAAAGCTATCCAAGGCAACGCCAACATCGCTTCAACAATCACATTAAGCGGTCTGCCTAACTCAATATCAGGGAAGAAATACATAACCAGCACCGCAATCACAATTGAAATCACCCCCACAATGAATGAAATCAACGCATATCTATTTACTTGTTTTGACGTCATTTTTCCCTCCTGTCATTTCCTTTATCTATTCATATTTTTGTGCATGATAACAACATGTCTTTGTGCCTCAAGCATTGGAACATGTAATTCTTTTACCTCATACTTTACCGGTAGTGCCTGCAGTTCATTTTCATCAACCTTTGCACCTTTCATTGCTAAGAGTGTTCCGCTATCTGTCAATAGATGCTGACATAATCGATAAAAATCACTCAGTGAGCTAAATGCTCTTGAAACCACATGATCAAAAGGCTTCTCTGGTTTATATGCCTCTATGCGGATATTAAGTGGTGTGATATTATCAAGCTTTAATGCCTTTTTAACATGATTTAAAAAACGTATTTTTTTACCAACACTATCAACTAAAACAAAAGTCTTCTCAGGCATTAATATCGCCAAAGGCACGCCAGGAAGGCCGCCACCAGTTCCGACATCGATAATATGTTCGCCAGGTAAGAAAGGTGCCAAAGACAAACTATCGAACAAATGTTTAACCAGCATATCATCCATGGCTGTGATTGATGTCATATTATAAGTTTTGTTCCACTTTTGTAAAAGCGATAAATAATCTAACCACTTTTGTATCTGCGCATCATTAACATTTTGCAACCCTAATTTTTCAACGGCTTGCCTTATTTGCACATGCCGATCCCCCATCATGTCATTTAAGCAATCCATCGTAATCATCATTTTAACCTTCTTCATAAACCCTATAGCAGTATACCACTGGTAAATTATTTTGCAGAATTTATTTACAAAGCAATTTGTGAAATTTTGCTGCAATTCACTTTTGACTTCTTAATGTAATTAAATTATAACCTTAATTGTCTTGGAACAAATTTTAAAAGGAAGTTGAAATTATGAAAAACTTAGTAACTATTGTATCAATATGAAATACATGAAAAAATTGTTTTGTTTTCTTATAGTAGTTATCCTTTTTTCTAACTTAGCATACTCTGACGTGCTTAAAGTTCCTCCAGATCTGTATATTAATGGCCAGCAATATCACCAAACGTCAAAGTCTGCTAACTGGTATATTTATGAAATTTCAAAAGTAATAAAAGTGTATTTAAGTTATTTATCATTAGGTTCTGTGAACCAA
>NZ_QLIT01000117.1 GCF_003574485.1 Facilibium subflavum | reverse complement strand
AAACACTCAAAGCTAAGCTAAGAGGGCATTTTGAATACTATGGCGTGAGCGGGAATTTCCCAGCGATCGCAAGTTATTACTCAATTGCCAAGAGGCTGGCAAAGAAATGGTTAAATCGAAGAAGCCAAAAGCGGAAATTAAGTTGGGAGAAGTTCAACAAATATATTGAACGCTATCCACTACCGCAACCACGGATAACACATGATTTTTATACTTTAACAGGTTCAGTGAGTTAAATTGAAGAGCCGTATGTGGGAAATCTACAAGTACGGTTCTGTGAGGGGCATCATGCTTTCTCACATTATGTTTAAAATTTAAATTATAAATAGGAGAAACAGAGATGTCTACTCGACATAATTATGTTACTCAAAACACAACAGATTATCATAAAAGCTTAATTCAAAGCCTGCATGATAAAGAAGAAGCAATTGCTTATTTAGAAGTGGCACTTGAAGAATATGAAAATGATGGTGATAATCAGGCTTTTATGCTAGCGCTTAAAAACGTTGTTGAAGCACAAGGCGGTATAGGTTGTCTATCTAGGAAAACTGGGTTAGATCGAGCGCATTTGTATAGAGTGTTGTCTAGTAAAGGGAACCCGCGATTTTTAACGCTAGGCAACATACTAAAAGCGTTGGGCTTTAAATTATCGATAAGCGCTGTGTAGTGCTCCTTTGCACATATTTGATAGTGTTCTTGGAATACGAAAATCCCGCAAATCCCGCATTTGAAATTATAAAAAATTAGCTTTTTGTATTTTATCTAAACAGTTGCTAAAAATTTATATTTTTTCTACTTTTCTTTTGCTATCTGATTCGATATCTTATTGTGGAAATACATCTTAGTATGTATTGAATTGTTGTAAAAAGTGTAATATCCAATTGAAAAGGAAGGGGATAGCTCGATGTTAAAAAAAATCAGTCTTGCCGTATTGGCAACGGCCGTATCAGCAAGCGCTTTTGCCGCTGATAATGCTGATAACTCAATACAGGCGCAGATCACGCAATTAAAGCAGGAAATTGCTGCTTTAAAAGCAAATCAAAACGAAGCACAAGGCAAAAAAGCACAGCCTGCTTACCAAAAAGATACTAATGGTGATGAGCAGAATGTGACTGTGCCAACAAACCAAGGCCAGATTCAAAATTTCTTGTTCTCAGATATTCACGATGGCGTTGTGCCAATGGGAATGCTGTCTTCATCACAATTTGCACTGGGCTTATTAAAACAGCGCAATATCTATAAAGATGAAGCTTTAGTCTTTGGTGGTTATCTAGAAGCCGATGCACAAACCTGGCATGGCAGCAGTATAAACACATTAAAATCTGATGTCGTTGATAATATATCAGGACCTGTGTATCAGTCAGGCAAGGGTATCTATATTACAACCGCCACACTTTATACAGCAGCAAACTTGGGTCATTATGTGACAGCGGAATTAAGTCTATCTGGTAACCAGAATGATAACCCTTCTGTCAGTGATGCGTTGGTCATGTTTGGTAATTTAGCCGACTTCCCGGTTTATGCAACGATTGGTAAAAACCGTATTCCATTAGGCTCATTTGCCGGTGGTGGTCCTTGGACTGGCTCATTAACACAAATGTTATTCCGTCCAAGCAGGGTAGCTAATGCCTCGGTTGCTTACTATGGTCAAGGCCTAAGCACGAATGTGACTTTATTCCAGACAAATGATCATACCTCAGATTTCTCATACGCAGCATTTTATGCGGGTGAATCTGGTAAGTGGGCATATGGTGTGAATGGTGGCTATATTTACAATGTCAGCGGTTCTGGTAATAATACTTTTAATGCCTTAACACAAACAGAGGATAGCAATGACAATAGAACTGCTACTAACCGTATTGGTGCGGTTAACTTTGAAGGCAGTCTGAACTATGATATTTATGGTGTTGGCGCTGGTTGGGCGCAAACGACAAATAAATCTAGTGCAACAAATAATGGCCTTGCAGGTGCCTGGTATGTCACAGCGGGTGTTTCACCTGAAATTTATGGTCGTTCAACTAACTTTAGCCTATCCTATAACGGTGCGTATAACACGAATGACTTGCCGATCACGCTAAGCGGCTCATCTGTCAATTCTTATACAACAGATCCAAATAGTGGTGTTGGTACAGGCGTTAATAAAATGGTTATCGCATCTGTTCAGCGTCCATTCTTTACAGAGAATGTATTGCTTGGACTAGAGTATGCATACATGCATATGTACAATAACCAGCACACTAATGCTTATACATTAGACGTTTCAGTTTACTTCTAATGTAGTATACAAAAAATAACTGGCCAAGGTTCTGGCTTTGTTATTGATAAGCGGTACAATCGTTCACATTTAAGCCCCTCAACCTTAAATGTTGGCAATTGCGCCGCTTTTTGTTTTTAAATGCATTTAATTTTTCATAATTTTTTTACTGTCACTATTGTATTACTGCTTGTCACTGATTTGTGATTTGTATCATCCTCTGCTTATAATAAGGCACGATTATTTTTAAAAAGGGTAATAGGTCCATGAAATGGGATGCGATACAATATAGTCAGAAGCATCACTTTGTCACTGACTATGGTAATGATGTTGTCTCTTTGTTGAACCCTGTTAAAGGTGAAGTGATACTTGATTTAGGTTGTGGTGGCGGTGATCTTACCCATAAGCTTAAAGAAGCTGGCTGTGAAGTCTGTGGTGTTGATTATTCTGAATCAATGTTATCACAGGCAAAAAAGCATTTCCCGGATATTGATTTTATCTATCATAATGCTGAAAAACCATTTCCATTTGCACATAATCATTTTGATGCGGTATTTTCTAATGCGGCACTTCATTGGATGCATGATGCCAAAGCGGTGATTAATAATGTGTTTGATATATTAAAGCCAGGTGGTCGTTTTGTTTTTGAAATGGGTGGTAAAGGGAATATCCAAACGATATTATCAGATGTTGAGAAAATAGCGCAAAGCCTTGATGTTGTTGAGACCAAAGCGTTTAATTACTACCCAAGCCTAAGTGAATATAGCAGCCTGCTTGAGCAAAATGGGTTTCGTGTGACTTATGCAATTCATTTTGACCGACCAACAAAACTTCAAGGGCAAGAAGGTTTAAGAAACTGGGTGAGCGTATTTAGAGAAGGCTTATTGCAACAAATCCCGCAAAATCAGCATGAAGCATTCTTTAATCAGCTTGAAAAGGCACTTCGACCAACGCTTTACTATGATAATACCTGGCATGCAGATTATGTACGCTTACGGATGGTAGCAATTAAATGTGCGGATTGATTTTTTGGTGCTTGTGAACATAAATCCAGATAAGTGGTAAGAGAATAATAATGCTATCGGCAATAAGCATTATGCTGATATAAGCGGTTATGTTCTGGATATGAGAGAACCCAGGTGGGAAAATGCCAAGGATTAATCCACATAAGCAGGCTAAAATGCCTAGGCTGCAGATAAATATCAAAGCCTTGTTACCTTTTTTGCCGATGCGAAACACCCGTTGTCGGTTGGGTTGTTTGAATCGCAAGTAAATGGCGGAGGCAAAGACCATTATCCACATAAAAACGGTAAACTGCGAAGTTAAAGCAATAAGCATGGCAAAAGCCGATTGAATCGTTGGCATAAATAAAAATACAAACGAGAGTAAACTGCCGAAAATGCCCTGGATTAAAAGCACATTAACCGGCATTTGGTTCTTGTTTTTCTTAGCCAGTATCTTAGGTAACAGTCTTTGATGGGCAACTTCTTGTATTGCTCTTGCCGGTGCCAGCATCCAGGTGCTTAGTGCTGCAAGCATGCCAAGGGCGATTAAAAAGGCAATCAGTGATTGAAGCTTTCCTAAACCAATTAAGATTAATACAGATGAGATACCTTGAATCAGACCGTTCATGGGATTAATCGATTGAGATGGTGTGATAATGATTAAGGCGGCGGTGGAGATGCTTGAAAGTAAAAAGATAATAACAATAGCGTAAAGTATTGCCCGTGGCACATTGCGTTTTGGATTATCAATATTTTGGATATGAAAGCTTGTTGCCTGTATCCCTGAGTAGCCTGATAGGGTTTTGACAAACAAGGCAAAAGTCGCAAAAGACAGGCTTGGCAACCAGTTATTGATATGTGTGAACTGCAGCTGGGTTTTGCCACTAATAATAAAATAAAGCGCACCGGCTAATAATAGAAGACCTGGCAAAATCATACCAAACAGCGCACCGATAATATTAAGAATGACGACCTTTTTGATGGGGAGAAAATTAAAAAGGGTTGTGAGCCAAAAAATAATAAACATCAAAAGCCACAGGGCGGCTTTATTATTCATAAGCTCGCTAAATCCCATGTAGGCAACGGTAGCAACAAGCGCTGATAAAGTAGCAGGAAAACTTATAACATTATTAAACCATTCCATCCAAATGGCAACAACACCTGCTTTTTCACCAAAAGCCGCTTTTACCCAGGTGTAAACACCACCATTATCTGCTGTAAGCATTCCGCCTAATTCGGCACTGACTAGGGCTGTTGGAATTAAAAATAAGCAACCAGCAATAAGATAAAAAATAATGGAGGATAGGCCTATTGTTGCCATATAGGCAATGGAGCTTAAGCTTATAATGGCAGTTATATTAATTAGCGTTAATTTAGATACGGTTAAAGGCTTTGTTGGGTACATAACAGGTGTTTTATGTTTTTAAACGCTATTGTTATAAAAGCAAAGCCAAATAGCAAGTTATCGTTTGATCTATAACGGTTAGGGCTGGGGTGACAATCTACCCAAACGACCAACTTGTCAAGGGTGTGTAACTTTAGTAGCTATATGGTTTATATTGGCAATGTATAGCTTAGATTTACCATGAGTGAGGCGCTGGCGGCCACTTTAATTTCATTGCCGCTGATTGAATCTGACTTACCAATCTCTGCAGTTGAACCAAATATATAGCCTAATTGCCCATTGATGCTTAGCCCGTTTTGGAATAAGTAACCACCGCCTAGGGCAACTTCTGGTAAAAAGGCGTGATTGGTTTCTTTCATGCCAGAGAGAATGTTTGCTGTTGTGTTAACGGTTTGATCAACATAAGCCACCCCGCCTTTAACAAAAACATTTGCACCATTGTGGAAAATATATTTGCCAACGATTAAAAATGGGATGTTCCATTGGTTTATTTTTGATTTTTCACTACCTAGTTTAAGCGAGGATAATTCATAACCATAATAATAACCTGTTTCAAGGCCCAGGCTTACATTCTGTGTTAAGGCAAGATCATAACCAATATTTATCCCGCCATAAAGACCACCTTGTGTTTTGGTGTAGTTTGAAAGGCCATCGGTATTATAGGCAGATGTGCTGGCAGCTCCCAGATTGCCGCCAAAGGTAATCCCAGTTTGTGCGTTTTGTGCAAAACCTGTTGTTATTGAAGCCAAAGTAAGTGTTGTTATTAGTAGTGAAAGCTTTCTCATCAGTATTTCCTTTATCATTAGGTTCTGTGAACCAA
>NZ_QLIT01000116.1 GCF_003574485.1 Facilibium subflavum | reverse complement strand
TTTCAGGTAGTTATCCTGTATACGATGCAATATCTCTATTTGTTCTGTATGGTTATAACCTAAATCATCTATCAATTTTGGAGATTTAATTACTTTTTCTTCTGTCACTTCACGATGAACAATATCTTGTGTTTGATCATCATAAATCTCTGTTACGATTCGTTGCTTTAGTGCCATAGCTTACTCCATGATTTTAGGTTACAAAAATAGAGTAGCATAAAATAGCATGAAGTAAAACCGTGTCAGGAATGCTCTCAAATGCTATTGTAACTTTGTCAAATTAGAATGGTATGTTAAATTCATTATTCTAAAGCAATTTGTATGCTTTAGAACCAATAAGAATGGTAACTTATATTTTGATACAATGAGGTCATTAAAAATCAGAACCTTGGTAACCGTTTCTTTTGATTCAACACGACGGAAAAGAGCCAATAAAAATACTTAGGCGAGTTTCTGGATTTAAATGTACGATGCTTTGTCGCATATTTTTGACCATCAATACCACCATGCACAACACCATTGATATTGTAATGATTGAATATGGGTAGCTCATGGATAGCATCTGAAATGGCATCACAGGCGTTGTTAATTGACTCTAAGCTTAAATACGCTTTACTGCATTGATATAGCTGGTCATAACTGTAATCTGATAACGTCGACATTTTATAAATGCCGTGATTAGTTGCTTTAGCAATAATCGTTGCTGACAATGTACTTTTATCAAGGGTTCCCTTGACTTTTTTATCGATAATATGACGAAACTCTGATAAAAAATGTAGCTCCTGATCAACTACTGCAAACACATCGGCAATATCCAATACGTCTATCATATCAAATACTTTATGGGGTATTGCTCCGGAACTTGCGCCCTGGGCTAGTCTGACTAAATATGATACAAAAATCACTCAAGGAACCATTGTCCTACAAAGAGCACCTTATTCGCCCAAAGCATAAGGTCAGTAAAGACAAAATTATCAACCAATGGGATAACATCAAACAGATTATTGCCTATTTGGTTCTTAAAAAAAGTAATCAGAGCATATTAATACGCAAGCTGACCGATAATAAGTTTAAGAATGAAACCAAGGAAGCGCTATGGGCATATAACGATATTCTCAGGAGTGAATACATTTACCGCTATATTGATGATGAGCAATTAAGAAAATCGGTGAGAAAAGCACTTAATCGAACAGAAGCGTATCATCAGCTCAAGCGAACTGTTGCCACAGTAAACTCAGATAAGCTCAACGGAAAAAATGATGAGTGTTTGACGATAAATGACGCTTGTGCTAGACTGCTTTGCGAAGTTATTCTTTACTATAACGCTACCATACTGTCAGGTGTACTTGCTGCCAAAGAAAAAGAAGGCAGGCTAGAAGAAGTAGAGAGAATTAAGAAAGTATCGATTATTGCATGGTCACACGTTAACCTTCACGGCAACTACACTTTCAAGAACAGATCAAAACGATTCAACTGGAATCAGATCATTAAGAAAGCAGCTTCCACAGATATTCAAGAAAGTTCACCAAAATAAAATATTTACATATTATCTCTTATCACACGAGAGCCCCTTATGAAACAAATTAAAGATGGTAACAGTTCCATTTTTGGCCTGATGATTGAAAGTAACCTTAATGAGGGGAGCCAACCATTAGAACAATTTCATTACAAGATGAAATATGGAGTTTCCGTAACTGATGGTTGCATTAATTGGTTAACAACAGAAACATTACTTCGTCAGATTCACAATGGCATGAATGACAAACTGAAACAGCTGAATCGAATCAACAGAAAGTTACGGTTTCAAACTGAAGTCTCATGAAGCTTGACACGCTAATACCTAATCCAAGGGACAGACTCGAATAATATGACCATCTGGATCTTTAACTAGAAATGTACGCCCAAATACGTCTGTATATGGAAATTTGACAATTTGTATATCTGGATTGTCCTGCCACTCTTTAAACAATTGATCAACATCGTTATCTTTTGGCAGCATGATACCAATTTCATTAAAACGTTGCGCTTGCAGATCAGGCGTTTCTCCACCAGACCAAATAGCAAAAAGTGAATCAGCGGAATCAGAAGCGGAAAAAGCGACATAACGCGGGCTGCTAAAAATAGGGTCAGTTTTAAATAGTGATTTGTAGAAAGCAGTTGAACGTTCAATATCAGATACATAAATTAGTTGCAAATTAGATAGTAAAGAAGCAGAAGATTTTTTAATCACAAGTAACACCATTAACATTACAAAACAAAATGTATGTGCAGAGTAGCAAAAAAAATCAAAAGAATCAATTGCGAGCTATTGGCTCTTTTCCGTTTATTGTGGGTATGGAATTCAGTAGCAATAAGGGTTACAATGCTGTTACCTAAATCAAAATGTCGCGTTTTTAATGAAAGACTTAAGCATCCCTTTAGATATAGACAATCTTAAAGTTATCTCTCAAACCCTTGATACTAAAGGGAATATCATCATTACGGTCGAAAGCATATGCACAAAAACCACCTGCCATAAGTGCGGAAAAGACGCGACAAAACGATATGGCTATGGCTCTCTAATGGAGTATAGGCATACCTCAGTTTTTGATACGCCAGTGATACTTAGAATTAAACCAGTCAGATATGAATGTGAGCACTGTGAGCCGCCAGGAACGACGACAACTGAGCGTTATAATTGGGTAGCTGAAGGAGGTAAAATAACTAAGGGCTTAGAGGAGTATTTGCTCAGGTGCGTTATCAATAGTACAATTCAAGATGTCGCTAAAAAAGAACGGATTAGCTATAAAACAGTTCAAACGATGCTCAACAATCTAATCCATAGGGAAATTGACTGGAGTCAGTACTCAGACTTGGAAACCATTGGTATTGATGAGATAAGCAACCGTAAAAGTCATCAGGACTTTATAGCGGTGATTAGTGCAAAAGACAAATACAGTATAACAATATTGGGTGTACTGGATAGTCGGAAGAAGGACGATGTTTTAAAGTTTTTGGAATCAATCCCAGATCATCTTAAAAAGACAGTTAAACAAGTATGCACAGATATGTATGACGGTTTCGTAAACTCAGCGATAGAAGTGTTTGGCAAGCAAAAGGTCGTTGTTGATCGTTACCATGTATCAAAATTGTATCGTGGCGCGCTAGATAACGTTAGAATCAAAGAAATGAAGCGACTTAAGAGCATCCTTCCCAGCGAAGAATACAGCGAATTAGAGGGTATGATGTGGATATTAAGGAAACAATACGAGTGTTTATCGAAAGAGGAAAAGCGAAAGTTAGAGACACTTTACAAGCATTCACCTCTTTTAAAGAAGGCGCATAGCTATGCACTAAAATTAACGCATATTTTTAATACACATCATGATAGAAAATCTGCTATGGCTAAATTGGATAGATGGATAATCAGTGTCGAGAAAATTGGCCTTAGTTGCTTTAATACGTTTATCAAGACTTTGAATAAGCATAAAGGCAGCATTGCTAACTATTTTAAAAATAGATCAACCAGTGGGTTTGTAGAAGGGTTAAATAATAAAATCAAGGTCATTAAACGACGCTGCTATGGGTTCTTTAAAACCGATTCGCTTTTCCAGAGATTAACGATAGATTTAAACGGGTATCGCATGCTCGGATTGTAACCAACAGAAAAGGGAAAAGAGCCTTTACGTTGTCAATTAACATCGAAATCACCGTATGACAGAATTTCTCTAAATCACAGAAAGCAATAGCAAATTAGCTCGTGGGAAAATTTATAACTACGGCACTGATTATCCCTAAAATAATTAATACAAAATGGACAATCATTAAATCAATTTGCTTAATATAATAAGCAAACCAAAGACCCATAAAACTTAATAAAAAACCCATACTAATAAACATGGCTATACCATAATTTGCCCATAATAAAAAACCAGTTTGGTCAATTTTACCTAGCATAGCAGCGTCAAAAAAATAATAGATCGAGATAAATAATAACAGTGATGAAGACAAGTTTAATAGAATTAATATAATAGTGCTACTCTGATGCCAAAATGAATTAGCAATACGCCGATTCAACAATTTTGTTGGAACTAAGGGTGGCTCTTCAATAGGCTCCATATTCATAATCCGTCCAACTATTCTCTTTGCACCGGAAAAATCTTTTATCAGCCCCAGAGATTCGAGTAAACTCCAGATGGCCAATCCCATTACTATAACTAACTTAGCCAAGGTAATACCACTTAATATTATCATCTTTACGTCACTTCCTTTTCATTCACTCTATTGATTACACACATCACGAATTTTTGACTCGCCATACTGGAAAATTGCAGCTCCCCACTTCAGCCCAGTGGATATAGTGCTCATGATAATATCGTCTCCAGGTTTGATATCATCTTGATCCAGAATCATTTTCAATGAAATGAGTAAATCAGCACATCCGACATGTCCTAGCTTAGATAATAAGCTCAAGTTACTCCTTTCATATGGAATACTAAGTCTGTCACAAAGACTCTTAATGCTCTGTATTCCTTCCAAGGTTTGCAGTAGAAAAGGATTTTTAAGGTTTCGACCTAACTGAGAAGTAACACGTTCAATAATCTTAATATTGTTGTTTGCACGTAGAGTCAGAAATGCTTGCAGATCGTCTGGCTTAAATTTATAAAGATCCATAATTCGTTCACGCCCCAATTTACCGTTTTGGATATCATACCAGTCTGGCAGTACAGGTTGACGACCTCCTCCATACTCAACACGCATCATATCAACATAACGACAATCTGATATATCATCTCCTGCGAGATAACGTATAGTTGTTACGGAACTTGGCCATTCATCAGAAACTACTACCGCAGCCGCGGCTCCATCACTCAAAACAGCGTTCATAACACCAAAACGATCTTGGTGTGCATCACTGACTCTTTGTGCAACAACCACTAAACCTACTCTCCCAGTAGGTAAAGCACTGACCAACGAAGCCGCATGAAACCAGACACTAATGCCGCTGCCACAACTTTCCACCAAATTAACCGTGCGAACATCAGAGCAATCTAGCTCTGCACCTACTTGACAGGCGAGATCAATACCAATATAGTCCGGTATGCCTGATTGCCCTGCTACAATAAATGCAATATCTTCTGGCTGAAGATTAGAGCTTAAAATAGCCTTCATCGCTGCTGCTGAAGTCATTTGCCGAACACCATTAGGCTCTTTCCAAAATTGATCATACCCGGCATACTGTATTGCCTCTAATTGCATTTTGTTAGGATGTTCTATTTCTTTTATACGTTCAGCTTCAGATAAATGGTAATCTATGCTTAAAATTTTCATATTTCCTCACTTATTTAGTGGTGCGGTTCGTATTAACTCAACATGGTCAATTCGAGTCCCAAGTAACTGTGCCAAATTTACCAGAATCCCATCTCTTGTCTTTAATCTCTCAACGACTTGTATTGCCATGATAGAGTTTCCACCCAATTCAACAAAATTGTCGTTCCCCCTTATATCAGGCTCATCCAGTATGATTTGTATTTCACGCAATAATGCGTTTAATATCTGTTCGTTATTTGCCATGTAACCTCTTTTTCAATTCTGCTTTATCAGTTTTACCTCGCATATTCATCGGCCACTCATTCTGCGGAACCATTAAATAGCGCGCTGGCCTTAACCACGGCGCAAGTTTTTTACACGCTATTCTCAAATCGCGTGTCGTCAAGGTAATCCCAGACATCACATTGACACCGACGCACAACACCGACGCCCCCTCCTCTAGCATATCTTCAATCCAGACAACACTTTCCCCAACACCAGAAATAGATTGTAAAAACTCTTCGACTTCCATCAAATCGACACGGAAACCGTTGATCTTATGAAATCCCCCTTTGCGCCTGATATAGTGATATTCCCCTTTATTATCACACCGACAAATATCCCCCGTTAAATAGCCTGTAGTGTCAGTCGGATCTCCATCATACCCATCAAAAACCTGCTCTCCATGAAGTAAGAGATTGCCACTACCGTCTTCTTGCAAATTTTCGAGAGAATAGTGCATATTAGGAAAAGGCTTTCCAATAGGTATAGCCACCCCCAGAAAATCGTTTTCGGTCACGACATGTGCAGAACAAAATATTGTTGCTTCCGATGGGCCATAGGTATTCACTAATTTTACCTGTTGGGACTGAAAAGTTGAAAAAAATGGTCTTAATGTTTCAACAGAAAGTTTTTCGCCACAAAACAGTACTTCATCCAGTGATAATAGGGATAAGTCTGACAAATGATTTTTGCTAAAGATGTAACGAAACTCAGAAGGCGTCACCATGATTTGACTAATTTTTTCTTGCTCTAATACTTTCCAAATAATGCTCGGCTCAAGTTTGTCTTCTTCTTCCAACACCACCAGACACCCACAATGAACAAGGCTACCAACCACTTCCCATATAGAAAGATCAAATGAGAGATCATGAATCCACAACCAACGTCGTCCTTCCGAAATTGCAAATTCGCGTTTGATGTTTTCCAGAAAGGCCGAGAGTTGCCTGACATAAATAGGAACAATTTTAGGCTCTCCAGTGGTTCCGGAAGTTCGTACACAATAGACTTCCTTTCCAGACAGAGTATGGGGTGCTCTCGGAGATGTAGCCTCAGGAAGTATTAGCACATTACCCACATCTAAAGGCTTTGCACCTAGTTCAATAAATTCATCAGAAAGAGAAAAAAGCGCTACACAATGCGTATCTGCGGCAAATTTCATTTTTTGATCTTCCCCTATCGATCTAGGTACAGAAATAAACGAGACCCCAGACAAGATGCATGCAATGATGACGTGAAATAACTCACTAGATCTCGGCGCATTCAGTGCCAATCTATGCCCCTCAACAATGCCGGCCTCTCTCAACTGTTTAGCAAGGTTCTCCGAAACACAGATAAGCTGATGATAACTATACATACGCTCTGCGTGAATGAGTGCCACAGCATCTGGTTTCTCAGTTAGTATGCGTGTTAATACTTTGTTGAGATATGTAAGACCAGTATTTATTTGCCATGAATCAATATGGCGTTCCATAACTTCTCCTTCTTCTTCACCAAAACTATCTTTCCATAAACTTCTAATCTCGCTGACACAGATGTCTCCGAGGGACACACTACTCAAAACATGCGCGAAATCGTAGCAGGATCACTGTCTAGTAAAGTAATACATGCCATTTCTTCAGGAATGAGTTTCGAAAATCCGCCATGAAGCGCACCGACATGAACATCACGCCAAATCTTCTCCAATGGGCAACTTTTGTCTAACCCACACGAACCGTATATCCACAAAAGAGACTGAGTAATTTCCGTACAACCACGCATTATCTGTGCTGCTCGAGCACGGATTTCAACTCTCTGGCGGCTTGTCAATGGCTCCACACTGTTATGCACAGCACTATCAACAGTGTCAGCATTATACTCTGCAGCTCGCACTAACAGATCGAACTTACTACTCAGGCGCCCTATCTCATACCGAATAGGACCCGACTGTTCCATGGAGGCATAAGTACTACCAGTGATGGGTTTTTTTGCATTTTCAACCACGTATTCTATTGCTCTCTCAGTCGCACCTAGCACTGTACCGACCAAGCAATTCATTAATACACCAGTGAAATATCCAGAATAAGAACGTTTACAACTTCCAGAAATAATAGGATGATAACTAGTCGTGAAAGACTTAGAGACTTGAACATTATTTGCTCTGATCATCACACTTTGAGTGCCGATCAATCCTGTTGATTTCCACGGCCCCACTATCTGCAAATCACGAGATGGAACAGCAACCACATGGACATTACCGTCTTCCAACATTGCCAAACCGAAGAAATAAGAAGACCAGAGATATCCTGATGCATATTGCCATTCACCATTCAAAATCAATCCTTCCCCCTTTGGTGATGGTCGAAGCGTTCCGGGGCGTCCCAATACCATCGACAGAATTGAGTTTTTATCCATGTCTGCACAGGCCGATTCCGGTAGCGTGAAATTTGCTTTCATTGACCACGCTGAATTGGCTACTCCAACCAACCAACCTAATGAAGCATCCGTTTTACCTAATTCGCGACAGACAGCAACAACATCAGCTAACTTACCAGGACTTGTAAACTGCGTCTCATCTAATATTCTGAGTAACGGACTTTTCTTAAGCAATGACAAAGTTTCGTCTGCTGGTATTTCCGTTATTCTATCTAGGGAGTAAGAGGCAATAATAGCGTTAACCTCATCATGCCAGCTTGGCTGTGTATCTAATGTTTTATTATTCAAAAGAAGACTTCCATGTTTTTATTTTCTCTTCAGCCTGTGCACAGGCTAAGTTCACAAACTGTTCTGAAGTTGTGATGCGCACAGGCATAACAGGTGTGTCAAACATTTTCCAGAAAAATGGTAGGCTCGCCTTAGGCTCATCAATATTAAAGCCACAAGCAGCACGTTTTTTCAGTACATCTTCATCATAAATCGCACTAATTTTTTCTCTACGTGCCGAAGTCGTCGCCCAACCAGTTTTGTAGGGTCCTGGCTCAATAATCCCCACTTGAATATGAGTGTTATCCAGTTCCAATCGCAACGTTTCCCCAATTGCTTCAATAGCATGTTTGCTTATCTGATAGGCTCCAAGTAAAGGCCAGCAAGCAACCCCACTCATGCTAGAGACCACTAGAATTCTCGCATCTTCTGATTCACGCATGGAAGGCAACAAAGGTTTAATCACATTAAGGGTTCCTTCAACGTTTGTCTCAAACTGCTCACGTAGTTGTTGAGTAGACAAATCCTCAAGTGTACCGAATTGTGCATAACCAGCAGAGGTGACGATGCGATTTGGGACTCCCACTTCTCGTGCTAACGCGGGCAATTTCTTTGCAAGTACTTGACCATCTCGAACATCAGCAATACAAGGAATAAAATGATCTTGGTAAATTTCTACCATTGCATGAGCAACGGCTTCATTACGAGTAATACCAATAACTCTATCATGACGCTCTCTAATAATCGAATCTGTCCAGCATTGGCCTAAGCCATTTGAGCAACCACTTACTACCCAAGTGTTCATTGTTTCATCCTCCTTATTTGAGTGACATTTTGGTTTGTTGAAGAATAGCGATTAGATAACCATGCACCTGAACTCAAACACAGCGCAATTAACAGGAAACATGCAAGTGTAGCAGAATAAATCACAGGAGAATACGGTTGAAATTGCTCTGCTATATGGGATGTGCCTTCTATCTGAGACTGGCTAACAACGTAATCAAACAATGCGGCAATGGCGACACCACCAAAAGCACTCATCGATTGTCGTGATACATTGAAAAATGCGGCAGCTTGACCAACCGCAGTTAATGAAACTCGTCTCAAAGCAAGATTGGCTAGAGGAGCAAATGCTAACCCAGTTCCCGTCCCAGCTATTGCCATCGCGATGATAATTACGATTAAACCGGTTGTGCCTCCTGGGGCAAAAAAACCGATACCACCAAGTAAGAATACAGCAAAAGCAAAAGCAGATAGGCCATAACAAACGATTACTTCCGGTGTAAATTTGTCCGATAAATGACCAGATATCGGTCCAATTAGTGCGTTTGCAAGCGCCATCGTGATCATGACGATACTAATAGCTAATGGCCCAAAGTTCATTCGTACTTCTATCAAAAAAGCCAGAGGTAAATAGAATGCGGTCAAACCAAAACCAAGCAAACCAGAGAGTAAGCAAGTACGTAAAAAAGTCCGATTATACCAAATTTCGATGGGTAAAATATATTCTGAGCGATAACGCAACTCATATCTTAACAACCAAACAAGAATACCACCTCCCAGTAACAATAGAAGCCCTCCCATTGATCCGGTTCCTTTAATCCCATGGATTAACTGAACTCCGAGAATAACTGCTGAAATAGAAAAGCCAAAGGCACCATTAATAAGGAATTCTCTCCCTTTCAATCCCTTTTTAGACGTGACAGGTAAATACTTGATGATAATTACTAGTCCCAACAAGGTAACTGGAATGTTAATCCACATAACCCAACGCCAGTCAGAGATTTGCAGAAAAAATTGGGTGACCACAGGCCCAGCTGCAGTGGCTATTCCTGCAACAGCGCCCCAAATTCCCAAAGCCTTACCACGCCCATTTTGTGCATATATGATCGCAATATATGCCATACTCTGAGGAGTTAATAAAGCGGAGCCCAACCCCATCAACGCACGGCCAGCAATGACCTGTATAAGTGTTTGCCCACAACCACTGATCAATGCTCCGACCGCAAGAATAAGTAACGCACTAACGATAAGATTTTTTCGGTTATAGGAATCCCCTAAACGCCCACTTAACAGAAGGAAGCTGGCATAGGTAATCAAATAACTATTATTAACCCAGGCAGCATTCTCAGGCGTTACCTCAAAGTCTGCAATCAATGAAGTATAAATCAATGGCACTGTTGTTGTGTCCATCATGACAATAAAAAAACCAATACAGAGGCCAAGGAATGCCATCCTTTGGTGGTGCATCTCTACTCCTTACTCGTAATTTTCATTAAATAATGGTTTTAAGAATAATATGCCAGCTTGGCAGGCGAGTGTGTCCTGCCTCGTCCAGCAAAATCGTTAGATTTTTCTTTTCACAAAAATCGATAATAGCCTCGGCATTTCCTTTGTATTCAACACGAGAAACCGCTTCAATTTGCCAACCACTTTTTTCTGCTGTATCAGCAATCTGTGATAATTCAATAGCCAGCGGTTTAGGCATTCCATGGTGAGAAGGCGCAAAGGTGATCACATGATACTCTGTCTTATCATTTGCTAGTCGGTGCATTTCTTTCATATAAGCAATACGATCACTAAAAGGAATAGCATGATAGGTAGCTGAGTCTAAAATCATATCAAATTTCTCATTCAGTTCTGTCTCACATGCATTAGCAACCCTAAAACGAATTTGTTCCTTAGATTGCCTTTTTTGACAGCTCTTAATAGCCGTTGGTGCACTATCGATAGCTGTTACGATATAACCCATATCAGCTGCTGCTCGTGCATTGTGCCCTAGACCGCATCCGACATCCAATAACTTGCCAGGTAAGTCACTTCGCAGAATTTCACATACAACTGGCTGAGCATTTCCGATGTCCCATGGAACAGCTGTAATCTCTACACTCGATATTAGTGATTTTCCTTGGTATAATCCCTGGAAGTCCGCTCTATCATATTCATTATTTTTTGAATTCATTACTTTTACCTGAACTTATTTTTCAAACAATTACTAATTTTCTCTTTGGGAATTCATGCGCAAACTTTTACTCACAATAGGTTTTGGATAAGCCACGCGGTAACCTCGCGTTGTCATCAAAAATTCTGCAATAAAGGCATCATGAGGAACATGAGGTCGCATCCATACAGTAGGAACCTGACCAATATACAGATTGCGAATAGCCGGAACCTGAGCAATATGAGATATTAATGACTGGTTTTCTGACGCCACGGTCACCACTAAAGCTGGCGCAATAGCATCGAGGCTATCATTACGGCTAAAAGGCGCAAAAGTGACTGCCGCGATTGGGAGTTCAAGATGTACTAATGGGTTTTCAAGCGAATCCACTATCATAATCAATGGCATCACTTGCTTCACACCAGATTGTTCGCTAAACACCTCTGGCACCTGAACTAACACGTCAGCATGAAGTGCGACTTGTTCTAACAACCACGAATAGCGTTCAGCTGAAAGTTGAGGTAGATAGCGATGGCGCTCATGTTCGTCTTTCAATCTCTCAGTAGCGTAAGCTTGAAATTTATGAGCAAAAGCAACCGCATCGCCTTCCACAAGAACAGAACTAGTACAAACACAGGCGGTGCCCCCCAATCCAATAGCCGACTCAAAAATAAGTTCCAATGCAGCATCCCTAGGATAATCGGCACCGATCACAATTTTTGATCGCCCAGGGCCTTGCACTAACACATTAGAGTAACAGGAAAAACGTGATACCATTGTGTCGTCACCATAGATTACACTGAGATCAGTAGTGGCGATCAGCTCATCAACCACACTATGGTCGGAAGGCAGCATAGCAACATAATCTTCTAAACCGGCCTCAAACATGGCTTGGATTAAACGCTGAGCGGTATAAGGTTCACGTTCAGATGGGCGTAACACGACACGGTAACCTAGCGCTACTGCTTGCGGCCAAATGGCATGTACACCTGGACCATTACCTGGTGCAATCACCGACAATACTTCACCTCGTCTAACAGACTGGGCACAACCGTCTTGCACTATCTGAAGCGTGGTTTCTTCTGGCACCCCTTGTGGAATACCTAATTGAGCTAGACTTCCCGCAGACTCCGTCGCATGACCTATATTTTTTATAGTATCTTCTACAATCCTCCTAGGAAGGCCTGTCACCGCCACAACCTTCGTGACATAATCCACAGCGGTGAGTTCACACAAGTTGCCATCTGTAAAGAAGGCGCCCGCTTTTTTTAATGCTTCATTCCGTTTATCTACGGAAAGATATCTCCCATTACGTAAACAATTCACTGCATGGTGAACATACACGGCAGGTACCTGTGTCAGCATTGCCACTGGTACCCCCCAGATGTCATGAATTGTTTTTTTCCGGGTAAAATGGTTCTGCTGCAGCGTAATCGCTTCTATAATCGGTAAATCTACTGCCTTCTCTTCCTGTACTAACATTAGTAGACGCCCTCAATCACTTTACGACCACCAAATGTGGCTTCAGGAACGATGTCTGCTAGTCTATCTCCAACTTGCCCGTACCCAGCCAAACGAATGGCCGTGTCTCTTTCGATTATGCGCGGATAGAAGGCATATCGACTGAGGTGAGAAACTACGATTACTCCTCGCTGCTCGTACTCGACAGTATCCAATGTGTCACGGCTGACAACATCGTAAGTAATAAAAGGGGTAAAACTGTCATATTCCACTCTAACACTGTCAGTTTTAATCAGTAACGAGCGCGACATTCCCAACTTAGATGTACTGCCGTAACTAGCACTAAATTCACATTCAGTCAGGATTTCGCTGGCAATGAATTTCACTTCATCAATGCAAATCTCTGTTCCACCTAAGGTAATATGTGCCAGCGAACGATTCATTTGAGCAACCAACTCTTTTCGTTTCACCAGTTCACGCAAAACAGGTGGAGTTGTAACCAAAAAACGAATGTCATGATTAAACAATGTGTTTTGTATCTGATCGGCCAAATGTGAGTGATAACGACGGACACAGGCCATGTCACCTTCACTAATCGAACGTTTTACCCAACGAGGATCAATATCGATCGTAAAACAGAGTCCACCCAACTTTTGGGCGCGAATTTTATTGATAGTCCCTATGATATGCGGTCCAGATGGTACCGCTGCTAATGTATTACCTGATGGTCTTCCTGGACGGTTTTTATAAGACGATATCCGCCAATCGATGAGTGTCTTAAGCCACTCATCGTAGACTGCTACATATTTTGGCATTCCTGTTGTGCCGCCGCTTTCATACACTGATACGTTATGGTTATCTTTCAATCCGCGCGGAAGCAGTTTCTGGATTGGTACTGTACGAAGACATTTTGAAATGTCAGGGAATTTTCGTAAATCATTAAATGATTTGATTTCGTTTATCGGATTAAAGTTTAGTTCCTTACGCATAGACAACCAAAAATCACTTCCAGTTTCTTCGGAAAAGTGCCATTTTATGATTGATTGAACAAAACAGTTCGGATCATTGTTAGCTTTCGTAGTGGTGATTATCTCAGTTTCACGGTTGTAATCGTTCATTTTCCCATCCCTTTGCAGTGCGCTTATAAACTAATCTTTTGTGTATGCGAGATGCAGTTGCGGACCAGAACTCATAACGTTCTACCATTATCTGGTAAACGACAAAACGCTCAGGACGTGGCAATTTAATTTTTCCGTCATATTTGGCAACTTCATCCAAAAATAAAGGGATATTCTTGAGAATTTTGCTTTGGTAAGAAGCCGTTGACACAGGGTCATAAGCAGGGTCTCGTTCATTCCACACATCTTCAGCAATATGCTCTGGCGCCAATGAGGCTGTCCCCGAGAGACTTAACTGACGCCCTAACTCACGCCAATAAATATGACACCCGACAGAACCTGTCTCGTTAATGTCTTTTCCCTTACGGCTGCAGCTGTGAGTAGCAAACAACAGCACTTCGCCGTCAAAACGGACTGGAAACATGGTGCGCATTGCAATTCCACCATTTGCATTACGCGTAGCCAGGGTATATGCATCAGGCTCTCGTACATCTCCTCTACGCGCACGCTCTAACCATTCTTTTAAGATTACTTCCGGTGAAAACGGGGGGGCATCATAATGTACAAAAGGGACATCTAGCCTTCCACTTAGCGATTCAAGTCTTTTCATCCTCTACTCCTTCATACTCTTCTTGTTAAGAAGACGTTTTTTATATGACTAGAAACTTGCTTGACACTCAGAGAAATGACAGACCTTCCCCGATAACTCAGTATGGGAAGCACAGCCATTTTCTTCTTTAATTTCACCATACATCACACAGCGGCGATTCAGTAATACCCCTTGTTCAATGACCAATTTTTCATTCATTTGTAGTTGTCCATATTTTATCAAGTGTTGTGCTATCGCCCCAACAACAGAACCAGTTCCAGCATCTTCCATCACCCCATACGCTGGCGAAAACATACGGTTTTCTACCTGTTTTCCTTGCCAGGAAAAGCAGTTCACAGCCAAATTTTCAAAATCTGCTAACGAATGATAATCTGGCTTAATTCCATGCAATGTCGAGATGCTGTCTACAGCAACTAAAATGTGCCGTGCACCTGCATTGTAGATTTCCACGGGTAGCTCAGTTCTTTCTAGCCCTAGTGCAGCTAGTAGTTTTTTCTCCTCAGCAAAAGGGCTGGAGCTCGCAAGTGGTGCTGTAATTTTCACATCACTAAGAGTTTCGCTGTGATGTTCAACTGAAATAGGAACTGCACCAACATCTGTGTGGAACACAAAACAATTCAGACCATTTCGACGGGAAAATGTACTTGCCGCCCCCATAAGGGGATGTCCAGCGAAAGGTAGTTCATTTACTGGTGTGAAAATTTTCACACGAGCATGCCCACCTTCCATTTTGTCACTAATGAATACCGTTTCTGATAATTGCAATTGCCGAGCAATCGCCTGCATTATTGCTGCGGAAAGTTTTTCGCTACCATGAAATACAGCAACAGGATTTCCCTCTAATGGTGAATGGGTAAATGCGTTCAATACGCTATATTCTATCGTTATTTTATTATGCATTTTCTCTGTTTCCTAACGAACCTTTAGTTTGCAGAAATGGTTTAACAAAATGCTCTAGAATCTCCGGACCGTCTATGGTCAGAAACGATTCCAGATGGAATTGAATAGATGAAAATTTCTTGCTACGAATCGCATACACCTGTCGATCACCATCATCAAAATAGATGGTGATGCCGTCTTTCCGTAATTTGTTCACTGCTTTTTCATCTGCGCTAGCGCAAAAAGTATTGTAAAAACCAACTCGTTCTTGACGATCATCAAGCCTAATTAACTTCTGTACTCCTTGATTAGGAGGAGATAACCGAACGATCGGAAGACCAAGTAAAATCGCAAGGATCTGGTGACTTAGGCACACTGCGAAAAAAGGTTTTCCATCGGATATCATACGCTTTATGACGTCACGTATAGCATTTATTCGAGTATCGGTTTCATCAAGCGGATTCCCTGGACCTGGACCTGCTACAACAAGATCATAAGACTGGAAATTAATATCACTGTGTACCTTCTCGACTAGCGCTGTCGCACCTAATGAAGCGAACAACGTTTTAAACATAGAAGTAAACGTATCATTACCGTCCAAAATCAATACACGCTTGCCGATGAAATCGGTTAACTGGCGCATCCGTTCATTAGGATTCGTTGACCAAAAACGAGAGATACTCGAACTTCGTCTCATCAAAGCTTCACGTATAGCAGGAATATCACTTAAGTTTCCAATAACGGATTGGACTGCATCTTTTGCTAAATTCAAGCATGAGGATCCATTTGTCTCTTGCAGCATTGCACTATATAGTGATTGCGCTTTACTAAAGGTCTCATTGGCTTCATCAATAGGGTTTGAATCTCGAACTATTGTCGCTCCCACACCGATTTCAATCTTGCCGTTTGCGGATATTTCTGCAGTGCGAATAGCAATTGCTGAATCCAGAGAAGGATTCCCAGGTTTATCATCAACTATTGCTACCACACCGCTATAATAACGCCGTCCTTCGGGCTCATAACGCGCGATAATTTCACAAGCATTCTGGACTGGACTACCTATCACTGTCGGTGCAGGTAATGTTTTGTGCAGAATATCAGCAATACCAGCCGTACTTTCCCCACGTAACACGTATTCAGTGTGTGCGACATGACTGAGCTGTCTCAATTTCAGTTCACTAACCTGAGCCCCTTTTTCGCACAACTGTGACATCACCTTTAGCTCTTCATCTACTACCATGAAAAGTTCATTGATTTCTTTCTGACAGGAAAGAAAGGCTAGCAACGACTCTTCAGTCGGCTCCCCAGACGGATATGGGTAGGTTCCACTGATAGGGTTCATACTTATCTCACCTTCAAAAAGTGAAGCATGTAACTCTGGTGATACACCGATAAAGGCTTGCGTTCCCGTGTTAATTAAAAACACCCAATAAGCAGAAGTTTCCGATTGAAGTAAACGACGATAAAAACTTAATAGATGTAATGGTTTATAATCCAGAATCATTGCGCAGAGTTTACGGTGTAGAACAAAATTAGAACCAGCGCCTCGGCCTATTTCGTTCTCAATAAGATGAGTTACTCGCTGAGCAAATTGTTCGTCATCCAGATTAAAATGCACGTTGCCAACAGAAATTGGTGTATCTGGTAGTTGCTCAATCAACAATGCTACTGGTACTTGCTGACGTGCAGTAATAGGCATGCTCAAAATAGGCACTTCATCATCAACAGTCGCATAACCACGTTCAAAAACTTGTCTAAAAGGCAGCAATAGCATTTTTTCTCTACTATGGAAGGTATCCCCGTTTACTGCATCTTCAATCGAGTGAGCTGTACCAAGACTTAATTTCAGGATATCAACCTGCTCAGGGGTAACTGTTGGACGATACAGCAACGCAAATGGTTCTTCTGACGAAGCTAAAATGGAAGACAAAATATCACTCATAATCCACCACATCCATTGCAGCCAGTATTTGAGCACAATTATCGGCCATATAATCCACCGCTTTTTGGTGGCCTGACTGGGTAAAATCTGCAATGCCATCAGCAACAATAAAGGGGCGAATATCACGACTAAATGCCTCAATTGCTGTAGCTAAAATACCAACTGAAGCATATATGCCTGTGATAATAAGTGAGTCACACTGGCATTCACTCAGCATGTCAGCGAAGTCTGACTGATAAAAGGCACTGTAACGCCACTTCGTCAATACCACATCATCGTGACTCGGAAAGAGATCATCAATTATCTGACGATCTTCTTCAGTTGAGTACATTCCCGAACCCCATAGATCAGCAAGTAATCCACGTTTCTCCGTTGTCATTCTCCCGGGCTGAGCGCTGTAAAATATTGAAATTCGATTATATCTAGCCCAACGTAATATTTTGACAATAGCACGAGTCATTTCTAACGCCGGCTCAGTAGGTAAGGCATGAACAAAATAGCGCTGCATATCATGGATTAGTAATGCGCATTTTTCTTTTTTAATCTGCCAATTCAGAGGCTGATTAGAGGGAATATTTATGTTTTCTATATTATAAGTGGTTGATTTAAGCGTTCTACTCATTGACATTTCTCCTACTTATTGCTCGAAGACTATAACTCAAAAAATGTCTGATATAATTTCATCCAATAATTGCGCATTAGTTACAAATATATTAGGTTCTGTGAACCAATTTTTTTTACCGCATCCAAAT
>NZ_QLIT01000115.1 GCF_003574485.1 Facilibium subflavum | reverse complement strand
AGTTAGATGGATGGGCTCGTCCGTGGCTTTTTCTAGATCATTATTATGATTGATTAATTGCTGTGATAGTATCAGTGCACTTTGTAATGCTTTTGTTGCGCCACTGGCAGTATGTGGCCTTGAAATAAAAGCCGCATCACCAGATAAACAAATACGTCCTTTTTTCAAAGCAGGTACTTTGACATCAAAGATGTTTTGAATAAAAGGGGATGGTGTACTGCGCATGGCCTGGGCAAAAATATTTGGCATATCATCTGCCAGTGCATCAAGCATCGTGTAATGCCATTTGGTGAGTCTATTTGTGGGAATGCCTGTTAAACAATACTGGTTGTTTTTATCTGTTAAGAGTTTTTGCTTAAGGCTATTATCAAGCTTTTGATAAGCAACCCAGTTAAGCTCAATGCCACCTGATATGCTTGGAATATAGTAAGTCACGACATGGCCATGGTCATAACAGAAATAATTCAAGCGCTCAAAGAATTGTGCTTCATTGAGTTTATCTTTGGCAATAACACCTCGCCATGCGATATAAGGTGCGGCTTCAAGTTGCGCATCTGGAAATAGGCTTTGCCGGCAAATGGAATTAACACCATCACAGCAAAAAAGCCAGTCTACGGTTGTACTTTCGCCATTGGATAGTAATAATGTCACTTTATTATCAGCCTGAGAGATATTATCAACACTGACTCCTTTATGGTAAATATTCTGTGGCAGTTTTTGATGTAATTGCGAATAAATCTCTGACCAGTTATGTGCCATGATATTAACCGGCTGCTTCCAGATAATTCTGGCATGGTTATGGTCATTAACAACAAACTGTCTATCATCTATTTCAAGGTATTTAGCATCATGGTTGAAAAATTTTTCTTTGACCAAGGCATGGCGTAATTCTTTTGGTATACAAATCCCCACACCTCTATCAGACAAAGCAGAATGAGATCGTTCATAAAGGTTAACATCAAAGCCTAAACGTGATAACGCTAATGCCATTGCGTTACCAGCAATTGACCCACCAATAATTGCTATTTTTTGCATATGTGTTCTTATTCGTTAGTTGCTAACTTCTTGTATTGTAGCAGTATTTTATTCCACTTCAGCTACTTTGAAAGCATGTTCAGGATAAAAAGCGACTGAATTTGGGTTGTTATGCGCTGGAATTTTTCCGGCTCTTTACTGCTTTTAGGTGTTGTTGAGTCATCTTTTTTACGCAACCCTACGATACAGGGGTAAATTTTGGTTTGCAGCTCACCAACAGCAAATTCTTACAAAATTAGGGAAAGTTCAGTTTCTTTGACATCTACGCTTTAATGTAATCCGCTGCTTTTTTTAGCCAGCGGTTGATAATCAATATTATATTTTTTGGATGATTTTGTATTAGTTTTTGTGCAATTGCACCAACTTCGTTAAATAACTGCTGGTGAAGATTTAAATCGGCAACTTTAAAGTGAATTTCCCCAGTTTGATTTTTGCCAAAAATATCACCAGGCCCCCTTAATTTTAGATCCTCTTCTGCGATGATAAAGCCATCTTGTGTTTGACGCATTAACTCCAGACGCTTTCTTGCTGTCTTGGATAAAGGTGCCTGGTATAATAAAATACAATAACTGTGTTTACTGCCGCGGCCAACGCGCCCACGTAATTGGTGTAATTGAGAAAGCCCAAGCCTTTCGGCATTATCAATAATCATAATACTGGCATTAGGCACATCAACACCGACTTCGATAACAGTGGTTGCCACAAGAATGTCAATTTCATGCGCTTTAAAAGCGATCATGGCTTTCGCTTTTTCTTCAGCCTTCATTTTCCCATGAACAAGACCAATACGTGCTTTAGGTAATAAACCTTTAATGGTTTCATATAAGGAGCTTGCATCTTGTAGCGTTGCAAGTGCTTCAGAGGTCTCAATTAAAGGACACACCCAATAAGCCTGCCCATTGTTGTTAACATGATTTTGTAATTTTTGTATCAGCTTTTCTTTTTTATCCTGACTGATCACACTGGTTTGGATTGGTTTGCGGTTGGGGGGTAATTCATCAATAATGGAAAGATCCAAATCACCATAAACGGTCATAGCAAGCGTTCTTGGAATCGGTGTTGCAGTCATTACTAACTGGTGTGGTGTCTTGTTATTTGCTGATTGTGCTTTTGCCATCAAAGCCAGGCGTTGCTCAACCCCAAAGCGATGTTGCTCATCAATGATGACAAGGCCAAGATTTGAGTAGCTCACACTGTCTTGAAAAACCGCATGTGTTCCAACGATGACACAATCTGGATGTGATTGAATCGTCTCAAATGTTTTTTTTCGTTGTGTTGTTGTAAGTTTTTGTGCAAGAAATACAACTTCTATATCAAAGGCCTGCAACCATTGGGAAAGATTTTTAAAATGCTGTTCTGCGAGAATTTCTGTCGGCGCCATGATAATGGATTGAAGGCCATTTCGTGCAGCCTGTATTAAAACAGCGGCAGCTACCATCGTTTTGCCAGAGCCTACATCACCTTGTAAAAGCCTTGATAATGGTTTTTTAAGCGTGAAATCATATAAAATTTCATCGATCACGCGCCGTTGCGCTTTTGTTGGGGCAAAAGGCAGCTGTTTGATAAATGTTTCTAACAGGCTTTTATTCGGGTTTATGGAAGGAAAATCTGTAGTGTGGCTCTGCGTTCTCGCAATTTTGGCATTTAAATGGTGGGCGAGAATTTCTTCAAGTGCCAGACGATATCTTGCTTTAAGTGTTTGTTGATAAATACTGGAGAAAGACTGTTTATCAGGAAAGTGTATATTATCAAGTGCGGTATTAATATCACTGAGCTTATGTTCATATCTAAGCGTAGCAGGCAGTAATTCATCGAAGGGCTTTTTGTGTTGTAATTGACAGATAAACTTATACAATACCGCTGAGCTTATCCCTTCAATGGAAGAGTATACAGGGGTAATCGTGCCTGATATATTCGCATCTTTATCAATGATCTTCCATTCAGGGTGGATTACTTCAATCATTTGACTGTCTTGTGTATGACGTATGATTTGGCCATAGCAAAGGATTCTTTGTCCCTTTTTTAACAGCTTTATCTGGTTTGGATAAAAGCGAAATAAATGCATTTTACACAAGCCGGTTTCATCAGAGAAATAGCAGCTTAAATGTTTTTTGCCAAATTGATTAACGTCCACTTGTTGGATAATGCCTTCAATTTGCTGTTTTTGCCCATTGATTGTATCTGCAATCTTGTGGATGATTCGGCGATCTTCATAGTCTTTTGGTAAATGCAATAACAGATCTTGAACACTTTGAATCTGTGCTTTATGAAGCTTGGTTAAAAGCGTTTTGCCGATGCCTTTTAGATCTGCTAAATCATCCATGTATGGCTATCCAAAAAGTGAGTGTAGTTTGTTTTGCAGTGTATTTTTAAGCGCTTTTTCAATAATAGGTTGTAGATGTTCTTTGAGTTTATCCTGGTTTATCTGCCCCTTAAATTGCCGATTCTGATAGACAAGCTGGTAGGGGATGCTAAAAGGCGTTTTCCCTTTAAGGTTGATTGAAACAGGGTAGTAAGCACTGGCCAAAGAAAAGCTTATGAGCCCCCTACCTGATAAAGTGAAATTTTTGGCTTGCCAGTTGATTGATTTTGTTGTTAATTGGTCCTGATCAAAGGTGCTGTTTATATTCAATTCACCTAATTGTGTTGATTTAGTTGGGTCTGGTTTCATATTCCCATCCCCAATAACAGGAGCAAACGTTTGTTGGAATGACGCAAATGCGTTGCCAATATGCGCACCTTGCATAAGTGCTTGTAAGAAGTTATCAACCGCGTGAGCTAACGCATTAAGATCAATACCTGTTAAAAGCCCGCTTTTTGCAGAGATGTCAACATTGCCTGAAATCTGCTTTTTTTTGTGTGCTTTAATATCAATCATAATATTAGATAGTTGCAGCTTAAAGCCATGAAGGTTAATAAGCTTTTCGATATTCAAGGTTTTTGCAGAAGATTTGATATTCAGCTTAAGTGGATTTAGACTTGGAATATTTAAGTTTGTTGTAATCGTTGATCCGGCAATTTTAGTGTGAATTGGGCTTATTGTGATTTGATTGTCGCCTTGTTGATAGTCAAATGATGCAACGGTAATTTGAAAAGGATGATGACCAATCTCTCCGGTGATTGTTGTCGGATAAATAGTAAACTTATGTAAATTTTTATCCTGCGAAAGCATCGTGTTAACAGTCGCATTCATGTGTTTATTCTGAATAACAGCACTGAGCATAATACGGTTTAGCTTGCTAAAATGTGCTTGCTGCAGTGTTAGTTTTTTAATCGGTAGCGCCATGTGGTTATGATGAATTTGACCATTTATCAGCTGAATTTTTTTGATAGGCAAAGGTTGTGAGGAAAAAAGATTTATCAGGCTTATTTTAAGTTTTGCCTGTTGCCAATGGCTTGAGAAGGCTTTTGCGCTATCTATGCTAATATCTTGTGCAGTCAGGCTTAGTGGCCATAGCTGCCAACTGATATTGCCTTTTATTTTAACATGAATGTTTGGGTTGTTGTTAAGTTGCTTATTTAACAGACTTTTATACTCGTTGGGATTAAAGAAGAAACCCAACCAGATTGTGATTCCAATACACAAAATAATTAGGGCAGTAATAATAACCAATAGTGTTTTTTTTAGCACAATTTTTACCTTTTCGTTAAAAATAATGAATTTATGATTGGCTTCACGGTCTATGTTTTTTATCATGTTTTCATTATTTTACCGAAGTTTGAACAAGAGCCAACTTGATTATGACAAAAAAACAAAGCTTTTTGACATTATTGATAATGAGTATTGCTTTATCAGGGTGTGGGCAAATGGGTCCACTTTATTTACCACAAACATCAAAAGAAGATGCCTCACAACCAAATCAAGACAGCACGAAGACAAGCAGTATGACACAAAGCAGTCAAGCTAAGAAAAATGGCGCGATACAGCAGCAATCAAACTAGGTTAAGTGAAAATTAAAAGGAGATAAGGGTGAACAATAAATTATTAAAAGCAGTAACCTTAGCTTTGATGCTGACAGGCTATGCTTATGCGATTACACCACAAGAGGCGCAAAAGCTTGCAGACAAATATCATGATCTGGCAAAAACATATGAAGCAATTGCACAAAAATATGAAAAACAGGCAAAAAGTGCAGATAAGCAAACATCACCAGATAGTAGTATGGCAAACACAAGTGACACGACCTTGCCAAATGAGGATAAGACACAAAAAACAGCGCAAAGAATCAAGCCATTGAGTCCTTGGGCACAAACAGATAAAACAGATACACAAGAAACACCATCAAAGTCTGAAGATAAAAAATCAGCAGATAGCGAGGTTGGTATTGAAAAAACGAGTCATGCTGGACTGCCTGAGAGTATTATCAATGATCAAACGGTTAAAACTAAACAGCCTAACATTGCTGTCGCTGAGCCATGGAAAGGAACAAGTTTTGGCTTAGGTGGCAGCATGACAACGGGAAATTCGGCATCAACAAATTATAATGGTAATGCAAATTTAAGCTACACGCCTATCATTCCATGGCAAAACACTTTGACGATGAATTATTTATACAGCCGTGATGATCGAGATAATGGTGATGGGGTTAAGACAAATAAGTTTAATGCATTTGCCAAGACGTCATGGAATTTTGACAAAAATAACGGTATTTATTTTAGTGTAAACTACCTTAATAACCAGCTAGATACTTATAGCTATATATTAACGGAATCTTTAGGTTATTTACGTCAGCTTTACAGTAATGATAATATGACGTTAAGTGTCAGTACAGGTCCAAGTTTAACACAGCAAAAAGTAAAACAGACAGGTGAGTTCTCAAATGCTGTAGGTTGGCAGTCAGGACTTGATTATGTGTGGAACTTTACGGATTCTTCTTCTTTTAAGCAAAGCTTTTTAGTGAACTATGCCGGGGATAATGGTACAACCTATCAGTCAAACTCTTCATTATCAACACAATTATATAAGAACCTGGCCTTACAGTTTAGCTTTCAGGTTAATGGTAGCAGCTGGGCAAGCAGTGGCAAAAAACGTGTGGGCACAACCACGACGACTTCTTTGGTTTATAACTTCTAAAAAAAATATTTCCATCATCCATTATGGTCTGGGTTTATCATAGATAAAAAATCATAAAACGTTCAAATAATAACCGATGAATATTCTATCTTTTTCTGGTACAATGAGCGCGTTTAAATAAAACTTAAAGGTTTATTATGGCAGAACAATATATTTATTCTATGCACAGAGTCGGTAAGGTAGTGCCACCAAACCGCTATATTTTAAAAGACATTTCATTATCGTTTTTCGATGGCGCAAAAATTGGTGTGTTAGGTTTAAACGGCTCTGGTAAGTCAACTTTATTACGTATCATGGCAGGGATTGATACAGACATTGTTGGTGAAGCAGCACCAAGAAAGGGTGTGAAAATAGGTTATTTACCGCAAGAACCAAAATTGGATCCGACGAAAGATGTTAAAGGGAACGTTGAAGAGGCGTTAGCTGATTTAAAAGCCATGATTACCCGGTTTGATGAAATCAGCATGAAATTTTGTGAACCGATGTCAGATGATGAAATGAATACGTTACTGGCAGAGCAAGGTGAGCTGCAAAATAAAATTGATTCAGCTGGTGCCTGGGAGATTGAGCGCAAATTAGAAGTCGCGGCTGAAGCCTTGCGTTTACCTGCCTGGGATGCAGATGTAACCAAGCTTTCAGGCGGGGAAGTCCGCCGTGTGGCTTTGTGTAAATTATTATTATCTAATCCAGATATATTGTTGCTGGATGAGCCAACGAACCATCTGGATGCAGAAAGTGTTGCCTGGCTTGAACGATTCCTGCAAGAATATAAAGGCACGGTTGTTGCGATTACGCATGACCGTTATTTTCTTGATAATGTGGCTGAGTGGATTTTAGAGCTTGATCGCGGTGAGGGTATTCCATTTAAAGGTAATTATTCACAATGGTTAGAGCAAAAAGAGCAAAGACTTGCGCAAGAAGAGAAAAAGCAAACCGCTCATAGAAAAGCCCTACAGCAAGAGCTGGAGTGGGTAAGACAAAATGCCAAGGGGCGCCAGGCGAAATCAAAGGCACGTTTGTCGCGCTTTGAAGAGTTAAGTTCCCAGGAGTTTCAAGAAAGAAATGCAACACAAGACTTATATATTCCACCTGGGGTTCGTCTTGGAAACAAAGTGATTGATGTGAATAAAGTCGTTAAAGGGTTTGGGGATCGCTTATTAATTGATGAGCTTGATTTCCAGGTGCCTGCAGGCTCTATTGTCGGTATTATTGGGCCAAATGGTGCGGGAAAATCAACATTTTTCAAAATGCTTTCAGGTATTGAGTCGCCAGACCAAGGCGGTGTTGCGCTTGGTGAGACTGTTGATTTAGCTTATGTTAACCAATCTCGAGATACATTGGATGATAACAAAACAGTTTGGGAAGAAATTTCAGATGGTTTGGATGTTATTACGGTGGGTAAATATACAATTGCCTCAAGACAGTATGTTGGCCGCTTTAATTTTAAAGGATCAGATCAACAAAAATTTATCAAAGATTTATCAGGTGGTGAGCGCAATCGTGTGCATCTGGCAAAACTATTACGAAAAGGCGGTAATGTACTGCTATTGGATGAACCAACGAATGATCTGGATGTAGAGACTTTACGCGCATTGGAGGAGGCGATTTTGGCTTTTCCTGGCTGTGTCATGATTATCTCGCATGATCGCTGGTTTTTGGATCGTGTTGCGACACATATTCTTGCATTTGAAGGTAACAGTCAAGTGACCTGGTTTGAAGGAAATTATGCAGCCTATGTGGAAGATAAGAAAAAGCGTCTTGGAGATGACGCAGTAGATCCACATCGAATTAAGTATAAAAAGATAGCAGTTAGCTAATTTACGTTCATTCATGACGAATTTTTTCTTTTTGTAAACTTTTGCAATTTGCTTTCGTATCTTATAGGATACGGTGAGGTGCTTATAGAACTTTAACGCGTGATTTAATAACAGACAGTTTTGCTGTCTATGAAATTACCAGTTAAAAAGTTTATTGTCGCTTTGTATAATAAGCGTATTCTAAAGCACCTTAATGTAAACAATAAGGGGAGAAAGTTATGTCATGGGTAGTGTTTTTTGCACCACTGGCCGCAATTATTGGGTTATCTTTAATCAATTATCTTAGAAACCTTTGAATGCTTTCATGTTTGTTGTTCGTGCATAAGTAAGGGTCAGGGGAAGTATGTCTATATTAACAGTTGTTTTTGTCATCTATATTGCGATTATTTTTAGTTTAGGTATCTGTTCTTATTTTTATACTAAGAACTTAAATGATTATATGTTGGGAGGTCGTTCGCTAAGTGGGCCGATTGCCGCTTTAGGAGCCGGTGCTTCGGATATGAGCTCGTGGCTTTTGTTAGCGCTACCAGGTGCTGTTATGCTCCATGGATTAAATCAAATCTGGCTTCCTTTAGGTCTTGCTTTAGGGGCTTATTTAAATTGGCAGTTTGTTGCAAAACGTTTACGCATTTATACTGAAGTTGCTAAAGACTCTATCACAATTCCTGCATACTTTGAAAATCGCTTCCACGATAAAACGGGATTTATTCGCTTATTAACCGCAATCGTGATTTTGATATTTTTTACTTTTTATACTGCTTCAGGCTTTGTGGCCGGTGGATTGTTGTTTAGTTCAACTTTTGGCATTAGTTATGCAGCAGGGCTGGGTTTGACTGCAGCAATTATTTTAATTTATACCTGTATTGGTGGGTTTCTTGCAATATCATGGATTGATTTTTTTCAAGGCTGTTTGATGTTTTTAGCATTGATTCTTGTGCCTGTAGTTGTTTTATATCATATTGGCAGCATTAATACCGCGCTTACAGATGTGGCACAGCAGTCACCTGTCTATTTGGATGCATTTAAAGGCACCAGCATTATCGGTGTTTTATCGCTTTTTGCCTGGGGGCTTGGATATTTTGGTCAGCCACATATTTTGGTGCGTTTTATGGCAACAAAAACAGCCAGATCAATTCCTCAGGCACAATTTATCTGCATGACCTGGATGTGTATTGCCTTATTAGGTGCTGTATTTACGGGACTTTTTGGTTTGGCATATTTTTCGTCAAAAGGCTTAAGCAACCCTGAGACAATTTTTATTGTGCTGTCTAATACTTTTTTTAACCCGTGGATTGCAGGGGTCTTATTAGCAGCAGTGCTATCGGCAACCATGAGTACAGCGTCAGCGCAATTATTAGCCTCTTCAAGCGCAGTTGTTGAGGATTTCTATCATAAGTTTTTCCGTCCGAAAGCTTCGACAACAGAGCTTTTATTTTCAAGCCGTATCGTTGTATTCTTAATTGCCATTGTCGCACTTTTGCTGGCGGCAAATCCAAAAAGCTCAATTTTAAATCTGGTGGGTTATGCCTGGGCGGGATTGGGTGCATCTTTTGGCCCGGTTGTGCTTTTATCATTATTTTGGCGGCGAATGAATCTTGCAGGTGCTTTTGCAGGTATTATTACCGGTGCATTAACCGTATTAATCTGGCCACATTTGAAATTTTTAGGTGGTGTATTTGAGTTATATGAATTGCTACCTGGTTTTGTTTTTGCAGTTGTTTCTATTGTTACGGTAAGCTTACTTGCAAAACCAGCCACGGTTTTGATGTCTAAAGAGTATGAGCACGTTGCCAAGTTAAGCCAAAGCTAACGCTAACGCTATTGCAGCCTTGGGTGGATTGTTATTGGTCAGGGTGTCAGTTTTATAAATACAGGTTGTGTTGTTAAAAGTGGTAGGCAGAGAAGAACTCATAAAACAGCAGACAAGCAAAAAGAACTAATAGGACACCAAAACCTTTCTCAAGCTTGTTCATGTGGTTAATAAATAATGATCGAATACGATGATACCCCATGACACAGGCGACAAAGCTAAACCAGAGTAAAGTGCTTAAGAACATGATCGCAATAATGCTTACATGGTACCATAAGGCGCTTGATTTCATGACGAATAAAGGCAAAAAGCTTGCAAAGAAAATAATCACTTTTGGGTTTGACAGATTGCAACCCAGACCTGTTAAATACAGGTGCTTACGTGAGATTTCTACTTTTGGTGTTTGGTTGTGTATGGCAGTATTTGCAGAAGGAGCCGCTTTAAAGCAGTGATAAGCAATATAAAGCAAATAAATTCCGCCAAATAAGCCAATCCACCGGATGGCTGATAAAAAATTATCACTTAAATAACCAAGAAATAAAACAACCAGGCTTGAATAGATTAAGACGCCACTGGCAATACCACTTGAAACAACAAGTGCGGCATTGCGGCCAAGCTTTAGTGAAAACCGTAACACCATAAAAAAGTCAGGACCTGGCAGCATAACGCCTAAAAGTTGCAATATTAAAAGGCTGAGTAAAGAGAAGATAAGCATCGATGTATTTACGTTATGTTTTGTTATCTTATTATTCTTGCGCAGCTTAACCTTTAATACAAGCCTATTGTATGAAAAATATCACTTATCCTCGGTTATAAAGAAACTTAAGTGGTAGAAAGCTTTTTTAAAACAACTTCATTTACCTGTTTTGGGTTAGCTTGCCCTTTGCTTTGCTTCATGATTTGACCAACAAAGAAGCCAAGCAGTTTTGTTTTCCCCGCATGAAAATCGGCAACCTGCTGTGGATTATTAGCAATAATCTCATCAGCAAGTGATTCGATCAAAGTGGTGTCACTACTTTGGCGAAGTCCCAGCTTGTCAATGATTTTATCAATCGTGTGAGGCGATTCATAATAGCTTTGTAAGACCTTTTTGGCTGCGGCGATTGAAATCGTATCATCATTAATCTTTTGGATAATTTCAATCAATATATCTGCAGGGATTGCTGTGGGATCAAAAGTGCGTTGCAGGCGATTAAAAAGTGCTTGAAGTTCTATGCTTACCCAGTTATATGCCTGTTTTGGCGCAATGCTGTTACATACTTCATCATAATAGTTGGCAATGGCTGGATTATCCATTAAAAATGCAACTTCATCGCTACCGAGTACTTTTTGGTATTTCTCCTGGCGCTTATTTGCAAGCATGGGCATTTTTGCTTTTATTTGTTCAATCATCGTATCATTTATTAAGATAGGTAATAAATCAGGATCAGGAAAGTAGCGATAGTCAAAGGCATCTTCCTTATCTCGCATCGGGCGCGTTTCATCCTTATCTGGATCATATAGGCGTGTTTGCTGGGTGATTTTTTGCCCCCTTTCAATCCGCTTGACCTGGCGATTAAATTCATATGCAATGGCCTGGCGAATAAATCGGAAGGAGTTGATGTTCTTCATTTCTACGCGTGTGCCAAGTTGTGGGTCCTCAGGTTTTTTGACTGAGAGATTAACATCACATCGAAATGAACCTTCTTGCATGTTACCATCACAAATGCCCAAATGGCGTACCATCTGATGAAGTGTTTTCAAAAAACTCACGACTTCATCAGCGCTGCGAAAATCAGGTTTGGTCACAATCTCCAGTAAAGGCGTGCCGGCACGGTTATAATCAAGCCCAGTTTCACTGCCAAGAAAGTCATGCACAGACTTTCCAGCATCTTCTTCTAAGTGCGCCCGTTCAATATGAATAACCTTTTTGCCACTGTATGTTAGAATTTCAATCTGACCATTTTGTACGATAGGATTGTTTGATTGACTGATTTGATAGCCCTTAGGCAAGTCTGGATAAAAATAGTTTTTACGAGCAAAAAAGCTATCTGGCGAGATATATGCTTTAGTGGCAAGGGCAAACATGATTGCCATTTCAACAGCCTTTTTGTTGATCACAGGTAATGTGCCTGGCATGGCTAAATCAACCCAGGAGACTTGTATATTAGGTGCCTGGCCATATTTTGTTGGCGCACTTGAGAATATTTTGGATTGGGTTTGCAGTTGAATATGAACTTCTAAACCAATCACCATTTCAAAGCTCATATTGCTACTCCTTTTTGTTTGTCAGAATCATATAAATGAAAGTCTGTATGCTGTTGGAAGTGGTGAACGGCTTGTGTTAACAGATAATCCTGGAAGTTATTTGCCATAAGCTGTGCACCAAAAGGAAGATTATCAAGTTGGCCAATTGGAAATGCGATTGCTGGTGCACCGGTCAAGTTTGCTATAACGGTATACATATCACCTAGATAGGTGCGAACAGGGTCTTTTTGCGCGCCAATTTCAAAGGCACAACTTGTGGTGGTTGGTAATAAAACCATATCAACGCTTTGGTATAAAGCAGCAAACTGGTCAAATATTTTCCGACGAATTTGCTGTGCTTTATGGTAATAGGCATCATACTGACTGGCAGCAAGCACGTAGTTGCCAATCACAATTCGTCGTTTAACCTCATTACCAAAGCCCTGGCTTCTTGTGTTCGTATAAAGGCTATCCAGATTGTCTGCATTTTTATCTTGAAAGCCATAACGTACACCATCAAAGCGTGCCAGGTTCGTTGCAGCTTCTGCTGGTGCCAGAATATAATAAGTCGATACTGCCGTATGAAGATCAGGCAGCTGAATTTCTTTTATGGTATAACCTTGTGACTTAAACACCTCAATAGCGTTTTGTAGTAGTGCTTGGGCTTTGCTATCAAGCTGAGATAACAATTGCATATCAACACCAATACTGCGTTTTTGGGGTGCTAAGGAGAGATCTTGAGTAAACAGATCATCTGGCGTTTTGACACTTGTGCCATCGTTTTCATCTATCCCGGCCATTGCAGTTAAGACCTGGCTTATATCATAGGCATCTTTCCCAATGACCCCTGCCTGGTCAAAAGAGGATGCATAAGCGATCAAACCATAGCGGGAAACGCTGCCATAAGTTGGCTTCATGCCGGTTGCACCGCAAAATCCAGCAGGTTGTCTGACTGAGCCACCAGTATCACTGCCTGTGGCAATGGGGGTAAGCTCTGCAGCAACACTACATGCCGAGCCACCTGAGGAACCCCCAGTAACATGTGTCAGGCGCCATGGGTTTTTCGCAGCCCCATAAAAACTGTTTTCATTGGATGAGCCCATGCCGAACTCATCCATATTGGTCTTGCCAAGCATGATCATGCCTTGGTCTTCAAGTCGCTGGACAATCGTTGCGTTAAAAGGGGCGTGGAAATTGCTTAATATCTTTGATGCGCAACTTGTAAGAATACCTTTGGTGCAAAAATTATCCTTATGGGCAATTGGAATACCTGTTAAAAAGGTTTGTTTGCCTTGCTGTATTATATCATCAGCCTTTTTGGCTTGTTGAAGTGCATGGTCTTTTGTTACCGTGATAAACGCATTTAACGAGGGGTTTTTAGTCTTAATCTGTTGTAAATAATGTTGTGTTAATTCAACCGATGAAATTGCTTTTCTATCCAGTTGCTCTCGAAGGTTTTTTAATAAGCTCATTATGTGTATCTCTTTGGAATGGGGTTATTCAATGACTTTAGGTACGATAAAATGTGACTGCTCATAGTGAGGTGCAAATGATGAAAACGTTGATTCATTATTTTGTTTTGTTGCGATATCTGGGCGTAAGTGCGCACCGGTTTGTAAAGGCGAGACCATGGGTTTTATCTGATCTGTATCGATATGATGGATACTATCGAGTAGTTGCAGCACATTGTTCAGATCATCGGTATAAGTTTGAAGTGTTTGCTCATCTGCTGCAAGTTTTGACAAGCCTAAAATACGATAAAGTTCGTTTTGTGAAATAGCCATTATTATTAAATAAATTATTCATCAATACCATAAAGGTTATCATAGCATTGTGCGTAAAAACATGGAATTGTTACAATTGCAGACAAAGGGGTGGGGAAAATATTTTATAATTTTGACTTGTAATTTTAGCTTTTAGCGCAATCTAGATAGAATGTTTTTTTAAAAGCAAGACACCAAACATAAGCCATTGTGCAAATTTTAATTGTAAGCAAAAAGCCTGTAAGGCGGCTTATTAATATTGTAATATGGCAAAATTTTGTATGGTTTGTGATAGAACAAGCAAAGTAATGAGGAGCTTATGGAAGTAATGAAAGGCACAACAATTTTATGTGTGCGACGTGATAATGAAGTCGTGATCGGTGGTGATGGGCAGGCAACGCTTGGCCATACGGTTGCAAAAGATAATATTGTAAAAGTCAGACGCCTAAGCGATGGTAAAGTATTGACTGGCTTTGCCGGATCAACCGCCGATGCGTTTACGTTATTTGAAAAGTTTGAACAAAAGCTTGAATATTATCAAGGAAATCTGGAACGCGCTTCTGTTGAGATGGTGCGAGAATGGCGCCTGGATCGAATGATGAGTAAATTTGAAGCAATGTTGATTGTGGCTGATGAGAATAAGTCTTTGCTTATTTCAGGTGCCGGAGATGTGATGGCAGCTGATGAGCAGGGTGTTTTGTCTATTGGTTCAGGCTCGGCTTATGCAAAATCTGCAGCCCATGCGTTGATTGCTAACACAAAACTATCAGCGCGAGAAATCGTTGAGAAAAGTTTAAGCATTGCTGCAGATATCTGTATTTATACCAACCATAATCTAACGATTGAAAGCTTGCCGAATAAAGCGGTTAGTGTTTCTTAATTTATTTATGTTAAAGCGTTGAAGAGGTTAATTTATGTCACATATGACACCAAAACAAATAGTTACTGAGCTGGATCGATTTATTATTGGTCAAAGTGATGCAAAAAAGGCAGTTGCGGTTGCCCTAAGAAACCGCTGGCGCAGGATGCAGCTAGAAGAAAATATGCGCCAAGAAGTCACCCCTAAAAATATTTTAATGATTGGGCCTACAGGTGTAGGAAAAACGGAGATTGCAAGACGCCTGGCCAAGCTTGCAAATGCGCCATTTATTAAAATTGAGGCAACCAAGTTCACCGAAGTTGGTTATGTTGGAAAAGATGTTGAATCCATTATTCGTGATTTGGCAGATATTTCAATTAAGATGTACCGTGAGCAGGAAAAAGCAAAAGTGGCAGCAAGAGCCCATGAGTTAGCTGAAGAAAGAGTGCTTGATGCACTTTTACCACCGGCAAGAGAAGCCAAAGTTGGTTTTGCAAATGAGCCGGTTGACGCTGATGAGAAAACAGAAAGCAGCACCAGACAGTTATTTAGAAAGAAGCTTAAGGCCGGTGAGCTGGATGATAAGGAAATTGAGATTGAGTTTGCCGCACCTAAGATGAGTATGGAGATCATGGGCCCGCCTGGCATGGAAGATATGACCAGTCAATTGCAGGATATGTTCGCGTCAATGGGCTCTGATAAGAAAAAGCGCCGTAAGGTGAAAGTTGCAAAGGCATTAAAGTTTTTGCAGGATGAAGAGGCAAGTAAACTTGTCAATGAAGATGATATTAAAGCCAAAGCCGTTGAAGCCGTTGAGCAAAATGGAATTGTTTTTATTGATGAGATTGATAAGGTGTGTAAGAAAGGTGAAAATCGTGGTGGGGATGTCTCAAGAGAAGGTGTTCAGCGTGATCTTTTGCCGCTTGTTGAAGGATCAACCGTATCAACAAAATATGGCATGATTAAAACCGACCATATTCTATTTATTGGTTCAGGTGCTTTTCATGTTGCAAAGCCTTCAGATTTAATTCCTGAGCTGCAAGGCCGTTTACCGATTCGCGTGGAGCTTCGTTCACTGACGATAGATGATTTTGTGAAAATTCTCACAGAGCCAGATTATTCATTGATTAAGCAGTATATAGCCCTGCTTAAAACAGAAAACATTGAAGTAAGCTTTAGTGATGATGCAATCAAACGCATTGCAGAGATTGCTTATCATGTTAATGAAGAGGTGGAAAATATTGGTGCAAGAAGGCTTCATACATTGCTTGAGCGATTACTTGAGGAGTTGTCTTATGATGCGCCTGATCGTGCGGATAAAGTTATTGCAATTGATGCATCTTATGTTAATGAAAAGCTTAATGCGCTTGTAAAAGATCGTGATTTAAGTCAGTATATCCTGTAAATATTTCTATTGACGAAACTGGAGCATTACCTGGGTGTTTATGATGATTTTTACATAAACACTGTCTCCTTTTTAATGCCGAAAATCCATGCTATTAAGTGTCGTAATTTCTTTATAGGTTATTACCATAACAATGACACTTACGATAAGGATAATAATCCCATAGATATAAAAAGAGCTCAGTGTTATATAAGAGCAAAGATAAATAATAATACCAGCAAAGCAGTAAATGGATAGGGAAATTATCGCTGAAGCAAAGCTGTGATTTGAAGTAATATCTCGATAACCAAGTATACCGGATATAGGGTAGGCGATATTGACGTTTAAATAGCCATCAAAAGCGCTGGCATAATGGTGAGTAAAAGGGCGTTTTTTTTGGTTCATGACGTATCCTATGATTATTCATGTCTAAAAATAAACAGGTTGGTATAAATATAGCATGGTGGGTAGATTATGCTGATCATTATGATTTAATTAAGCTGCTTTCTGTTGGATCTTTGTTTTTCTTTGCATAACTTTAAATGATTTGTGATTCACTTTTTTGCTTAAAAACTTCACACAGCCTATTGATGTTTGTGTGCGATTGTGTGTATAATTCCGCGTCTTTATAATTTTTAATGCAAAGATTTGATGTTTAAAAAACTACGGAGTAAATAATGGCAACTATTAATCAGTTGGTGCGCAAACCGCGTAAGAAAAAGGTTGTTAAGACGAATGTGCCAGCATTAAAGGCATGTCCGCAAAGACGTGGCGTTTGTACGCGCGTTTACACAACAACCCCGAAAAAACCAAACTCAGCTTTGAGAAAGGTCGCTCGTGTGAGATTGACAAGTGGTTTCGAGGTTACAACTTATATTGGTGGTGAAGGCCACAACCTTCAAGAGCACAGCGTGATTTTGATCCGCGGTGGTCGTGTAAAAGATTTGCCGGGTGTTCGTTACCACACTGTTCGTGGTGCGCTTGATACATCAGGTGTTAAAGATCGTAAGCAAGGCCGTTCTAAGTACGGTACTAAGCGTCCTAAGTCATAAGTTTAATTTTGAAATAAGGTATTGTTATGTCTAGAAGAAATCGAGCACCAAAGCGTGATGTGTTGCCAGATCCGAAGTTTAAAAACGAGGTCGTTGCAAAATTTATCAATTACGTGATGTTGTCAGGCAAAAAATCTGTTGCCGAAAAAATTGTTTATAATGCATTTGATCAGATTGAAGCAAAAAAATCTGGTGAAAAAGCCGTCGAAATTTTTGAAAAAGCATTGGAAAACGTTGCGCCTATGGTTGAGGTGAAATCTCGCCGTGTAGGTGGTGCAACTTACCAGGTTCCTGTTGAAGTTCGCCCTGAGCGCCAAATGGCGTTAGCGATGCGTTGGGTAATTGATGCCGCGCGCAAGCGTAAAGAGCGTGGAATGGATAATCGTGTTGCTGCTGAGCTTTTAGAAGCAATCGATGGTCGTGGTGCTGCTGTTAAAAAGCGTGAAGATACGCATAAAATGGCAGAAGCAAATAAAGCATTTGCGCATTTCCGCTGGTAAGGGGGTTTATCGTGTCTCGAGTAACGCCGCTTGAAAAATATAGAAATATTGGCATTTGTGCGCACGTTGATGCTGGGAAAACCACCACAACTGAGCGTGTTTTATTCTACACTGGTTTAACGCATAAAATTGGTGAAGTCCATGAGGGTGCTGCCACAATGGACTGGATGGAGCAGGAGCAGGAGCGTGGTATCACGATTACTTCTGCGGCGACAACCGTGTTCTGGCAAGGCATGGATAAGCAGTTTGATAAGCATCGTATTAACATTATTGACACACCAGGGCACGTTGACTTTACGATTGAAGTTGAGCGTTCACTGCGTGTTCTAGATGGTGCTGTAGTTGTTTTTTGTGGTTCTTCAGGTGTTGAGCCACAATCAGAAACTGTATGGCGCCAGGCGAATAAATATGGTGTTCCCCGTATTGTGTTTGTGAATAAAATGGATCGTGCGGGTGCAGATTTTGAGCGTGTTGTGGGTCAAATTAAAACACGCTTGAAAGCAAATGTTGTGCCGATGCAATTAAACATTGGTGCAGAAGATGAATTCAAGGGTGTCATCGATCTTGTTCACATGAAAGCGATTATGTGGAATGAAGAAGATTATGGCCTTACTTATCGTATGGAAGAAATTCCAGCTGAGCTTAAAGGTCGTGCCGAAGAGCTTCGTCAAGAATTGGTTGAAGCTGCCGCTGAAGCAAATGAAGAGCTGATGGAAAAATACCTTGAAGGCGAAGAGCTAACGTATGATGAAATTTATTCTGCGTTGCGTCAACGTGTTATCGCGAATGAGGTCGTATTGGCATTTTGCGGTTCTGCATTTAAAAACAAAGGTGTTCAAGCAGTGCTTGATGCGGTTATCCGTTATTTGCCTGCGCCAAACGAGGTGCCATCAATCAAGGGTGAGCTTGAAGATGGTACTGAAAGCTCGCGTAAATCTTCTGATAATGAGCCATTTTCTGCGCTTGTATTTAAACTGGCAACAGACCCATTTATTGGTAATTTGTCTTTTGTGCGCGTTTATTCAGGTGTGCTGAAGTCAGGTGATTCGGTTTATAATCCGGTTAAAGGCAAAAAAGAGCGTATTGGCCGTATCGTACAGATGCATTCTAATAAACGTGAAGAGATTAAAGAAGTTCGCGCTGGTGATATTGCTGCTTGTATCGGTTTAAAACAGGTGACAACAGGTGATACCTTGTGTGATGAAAATAGCATTATTACCTTGGAGCGTATGGAGTTTCCAGAGCCTGTGATCTCGGTTGCCGTAGAGCCAAAATCTAAAGCTGACCAGGAGAAAATGTCGATTGCGCTTGGCAAGCTTGCGGCGGAAGATCCATCTTTCAGGGTAAAAACGGATGAAGAGTCTGGCCAAACAATTATCTCTGGAATGGGTGAGCTTCACTTGGATATTATTGTTGATCGTATGAAACGTGAATTCAAGGTGGAAGCAAATGTCGGGAACCCTCAGGTTGCTTACCGTGAAACGATTAAAAAGCCAGTTGAAGCTGAAGGTAAATTCGTTCGTCAATCAGGTGGCCGTGGTCAATACGGTCATGTTTGGGTGAAGCTTGAGCCGCAAGAAATGGGCAAAGGTTTTGAATTTGTTGATCAAATCGTTGGTGGTGTTGTTCCTAGAGAATACATCAATGCTGTTGCAAAAGGTATTGAGGAGCAGCTTGAAAACGGTGTGATTGCAGGTTATCCAATGATTGATGTTAAAGCGACGCTTTATGATGGTTCATACCATGATGTGGATTCATCTGAAATGGCATTTAAAATCGCAGGATCAATGGCGGTTAAAGCCGGTGCATCTAAAGCAACACCTGTACTTCTTGAACCAATGATGAAAGTTGAAGTGGTTACACCTGAAGACTACATGGGTGATGTGATTGGTGATTTGAATCGTCGTCGCGGCATGATTGCCGGAATGGATGATAATCCAAGTGGTAAAGTTATTAATGCTTCTGTGCCGTTGGCAGAGATGTTTGGTTATGCAACAAATGTACGTTCTATTTCTCAAGGGCGTGCGTCATTCTCAATGGAATTTGAGAAATATGCAGAAGTCCCAGGCAATATTGCAGAAGAAATCATTAAAAAGCGTAACTCATAATTAAGGTTTTAGAAAATGGCAAATATAAGCAATCAACGTATTCGTATCAGATTGAAAGCTTTTGATCACAAGCTTATCGATGCTTCAACAAAAGAGATCGTAGAAACAGCAAAGAAAACAGGTGCGCAGGTGAAAGGGCCTATTCCATTACCCGTGCGTAAAGAGCGATTTACTGTGCTAATTTCACCACATGTGAACAAGAAAGCACGTGATCAGTATGAAACAAGAACACATAAGCGATTAATCGACATCGTTGAGCCAACTGAAAAAACAGTTGATGCTTTGATGAAGTTGGATTTGGCAGCAGGTGTTGATGTTCAAATCAGTTTGAGTTAGAATACGTTACCATTTTTTGGTTAAACTGATTATCTGCAATGGCGCTTAGCGCTTTGTTGTGGATGGAAATATATACCGTGAAGCGGCGTTAAAGCCGCTTTTTGGTGTGCTATGTCCTGTAGTCAATTGTAATTACAGGGTTGAATAATAACAAAAGAGGAAAAAAGATGTCTTTAGGTATCGTAGGCCGCAAATGCGGTATGACACGCATATTTGCTGAAGATGGTTCGTCTATTCCTGTGACAGTCATTCATGTGGAACCAAATACGGTAACACAGGTTAAAACAACTGACACGGATGGCTATACTTCTATTCAGGTGACAACTGGCGTGAAAAAACGTTCACGTGTGAATAAACCAGAAGCCGGCCATTATGCCAAGGCAAGTGTTGAGCCTGGTCGCGGTCTGTGGGAGTTCAGAATAGATGCAACTCGGCTAGATGAATTTGAAGTCGGTAAATCAATTGATGTAACGCTGTTTGAAGCGGGTCAGAAAGTTGATGTTAGTGGTACTTCAAAAGGTAAAGGTTTTCAAGGTGGTGTGAAACGCCATAACTTCAGCATGCAAGATGCAACACACGGCAATTCACTTTCGCATCGTGTGTTAGGTTCAACGGGGCAAAACCAAACGCCTGGTCGTGTTTTTAAGAATAAAAAGATGGCAGGTCAGATGGGTAACGTTAAAACCACTGTTCAAACTCTTGAAGTTGTTAAAGTAGATGCCGAAAATGGATTGTTGCTGCTTAAAGGCGGTATTCCTGGGGCAAAAGGCGGTGATGTTATCGTAACACCTGCTGTAAAGGTTAAAGGCTAAGAGGGAGAAAGAAAGTGGATTTAAATGTAAAAACATTAGCTGGTCAAGAGCATTCTGTATTGAATGTTGCTGATAGCGTGTTCTCTAGAGATTATAATGAATCCTTGGTGCATCAGGTTGCCGTTGCTTATATGGCTGGTGCCCGTCAAGGCTCTAAAGCGCAAAAAACGCGCTCTGAGGTTTCAGGTGGCGGTGCAAAACCTTGGCGTCAGAAAGGTACAGGCCGCGCGCGTGCCGGAACGATTCGTTCACCTATATTTAGAAAAGGTGGTGTAACCTTTGCTGCTAAGCCAAGAAGCTATGCACAAAAAGTTAACCGTAAGATGTACCGTGCTGCGATTCAGTCAATCCTATCTGAGTTAGTCAGAAACGAGCGTTTGATCACGGTTGATACGATTAAGGCTGAAACACCAAAGACAAAAGATTTTGTTGCCCAACTTAAGCAGCTTAATGTTAAAGATGCATTAATTGTTGTAAGTATGGATGAGTTCACAGAAGAGCTTTACCTGGCTTCACGCAACATTAAAAACGTTGCTGTTTGTGATGCGGACGAAATCAATCCAGTTTCATTGATGTGCTTTGACAAGGTTATTATGACGCAAAGTGCGGTTAAGCAAGTTGAGGAGCGTTTATCATGAAACAAGAAAGACTATTGAAAATATTGCTAAGCCCGCATGTGACAAGCAAAGCATATGAAGCTGCAGATCAGGCTTCCCATGTTGTATTTAAAGTTGCCACTGATGCGAAAAAACCTGAAATCAAAGAAGCCGTTGAAACGCTTTTTGAAGTAAAGATTGATTCAGTGAAAACCGTGAATGTTAAAGGTAAAGCGCGCCGTTTTGGCCGTATTGAAGGTAGAACTAAAGACTGGAAGAAGGCTTATGTTAAGCTTGCTGAAGGTCACGACATCAATTTCATTGATGCCGAATAAGTAGGGGTGAGGATAAGATATGAAAGTTGTTAAAGCAAAACCAACCTCTCCTGGTCGTCGTTTTGTCGTTCAGATTAAAAACGATGAGCTATATAAAGGTAGACCGTTTGCAGGTTTAGTTGAGAAGCAAACAAAAACGGCTGGTCGTAATAACGAGGGTCGTATTACAACACGTCACAAAGGTGGTGGTCATAAGCATCATTATCGTGTTATCGACTTTAAGCGCAATAAGGATGACATTTCTGCTAAAGTTGAACGACTAGAATATGATCCAAACCGCACTGCTTATATTGCATTGGTGCTTTATAAGGATGGTGAAAGAAGATATGTGATCGCGCCTAAAGGTATTAAAGAGGGTAGCGAGATCATCTCTGGAAGCCATGTGTCAATCAAGCCGGGTAACTGTATGCCAATTCGTAACATCCCATTGGGTACGGTTGTGCATAACGTTGAGATGAAGCCAGGCAAGGGTGCGCAAATGGCGCGTTCTGCGGGAACTTCAGTTCAAATCGTTGGTAAGGATAATACACATGCAATTTTGCGCTTGCGTTCAGGCGAAATGCGTAAAGTATTATTAGATTGCCGTGCAGTTATTGGCGTTGTGTCCAACTCTGAACATAGCTTGAGATCAATCGGTAAAGCGGGCGCAAATCGTTGGCGTGGTATTCGTCCTACTGTACGCGGTGTTGCGATGAACCCGGTTGATCACCCACATGGTGGTGGTGAAGGTCGTACTTCTGGTGGCCGTCACCCTGTAACGCCTTGGGGTGTGCAAACTAAGGGTAAGAAAACGCGTAAAAATAAGCGTTCGAATAAGTTAATTGTTCAAAGACGTAAATAATTAAAGGGAGAATATTGTGCCTCGTTCATTAAAGAAAGGCCCTTTCGTTGATCATCACTTATTAAAGAAAGTGTTTGATGCGCAAGAGTCAAATTCGAAAAAACCGATAAAAACTTGGTCTAGAAGATCAATGATCGTGCCAGATATGATTGGTTTAACCATTGCTGTGCATAATGGTCGTCAACATGTGCCTGTTTTAGTTAATGAAAACATGATCGGCCACAAGTTGGGTGAGTTTGCTGTGACTCGCACCTACCGCGGACACGCAGCAGATAAAAAAGCTAAGAAAAAATAATTGAGGTTTTAGTAATGGAAATCCAAGCAAAATTAAAGCATGCGCGTATTTCAGCGCAAAAAGCGCGTCTGGTTGCAGACCAGATTCGTGGCTTGCCGGTTGAAAAAGCATTAAACCTTCTTTCTTTTAGCAATAAAAAAGCTGCAAGTTTGATCAAAGGTGTGCTAACGTCTGCGATTGCAAATGCTGAACACAATGATGGTATGGATATTGACGAGTTATATGTTTCGACAGTACACGTTGATGAAGGTCCAACTATGAAACGTTTTGAAGCGCGCGCAAAAGGGCGTGGCAATCGTATTTTAAAACGAACTTCACATGTTACTGTGAAGGTTGCTGAGAAAAATTAAGGGGCAATCAATGGGTCAGAAGGTTCATCCTACCGGAATACGCCTAGGTTTTATTAAAGACTGGCGTTCAGTATGGTATGCAGATGCAAAAGATTATGCAGATAAGTTAAATACGGATATTGAGGTTCGTAGCTATCTTCATAAAAAATTGGCAAATGCTTCAGTAAGTCGCATTAAGATCGAAAGACCAGCGCAAAATGCAAAGGTAACTATTTACACTGCACGCCCTGGTATCGTGATCGGTAAAAAAGGCGAAGATGTTGAAGTATTGCGTCAAGTATTAACAAAGAAAATGGGTATTCCTGTTCAGATTAATATCGAAGAAATTCGTAAACCTGAATTGGATGCGCAATTGGTTGCTGATAGTATTGCGCAGCAGTTAGAAAAGCGTGTAATGTTTCGTCGTGCGATGAAGCGTGCGATTCAAACTGCAATGAAAATGGGTGCTGAAGGTATTAAAGTGTCAATTGCTGGTCGTTTGGGCGGTGCTGAAATTGCACGTACTGAATGGGCAAAAGAAGGGCGCATCCCACTTCACACTTTCCGTGCAGATATTGATTATGCAACTTCTGAGGCTTTGACAACCTATGGTATTTTAGGTGTTAAAGTGTGGATTTTTAAAGGCGAAGTGCTTCCTGGCCAAGAACGTGCCAGTGAAAAAGAAGACAAAGCGCCAAGAAAAGCAAAAAGAAGAGGGGCTAAATAATGTTACAGCCTAAACGTACAAAGTTCCGTAAACAGCAAAAATTGCGTAACCGTGGTATGGCTTTACGTGGTAACAAGGTAAGCTTCGGGCAGTTTGGTTTGCAGGCAACAACTCGTGGCCGTATCACTGCTAGACAAATTGAAGCAGGCCGTCGTGCGATTAATCGTCATATTAAGCGTGGTGGTAAAGTTTGGATTCGTATGTTCCCAGATAAGCCAATTACTGAAAAGCCTTTAGAAGTTCGTATGGGTAAAGGTAAAGGTAATGTGGAGTATTGGGTTGTTCAAATCAAGCCAGGTAAAATGCTTTATGAAATCGAAGGTGTAAGCCAAGAGCTAGCAAGGTCAGCATTTGCACGCGCAGCTGCCAAGCTTCCTGTGTTAACTACATTTGTAGAAAAAACGGTGATGTAATGAAAGCAAAAGAAAAGATTCAAGAGCTAAAAGCGAAATCAGCTGAAGAGCTAAAAGCGCAGAAAATTGATCTTTTAAAAGAGCAGTTTAATTTGCGTATGCAAAAAGGTACTGGGCAATTAACGAAGAATCATATGTTTAAGACTATTCGTCGTGATATTGCTCGCATTAATACAATCTTGTCTGAAAAACAAAAAGCAGGTGCTTAAAGATGAGTGATAAATTAAGAACATTACTGGGAAAAGTCACCAGCGACAAGATGGATAAAACCATTACTGTTGTGGTTGAGCGTAAGGTTAAGCATCCTTTGTATGGTAAGTTTGTTTCAAAATCAACTAAGTATCATGTGCATGATGAAGCTAATGATTGTAAAGAAGGCGATACCGTAACAATTACTGAAACAAGACCTTACTCAAAGACTAAAAAGTGGCGTTTGGTTTCAATTGTTGAGCGTGCAAAATAGTAGCGTTTAAACAATCGTAAAATGGATTGCTGTAGCTTGGGCAAAAAAATTGCATTTTCTTGCCTGGCTGTTATAATGGTGCGTCTTTTGACGCCACTGATTAGAAATTGACGTAAATGAGGTATAAACAATGATTCAGATGCAAACTGAACTTCAAGTTGCTGATAATAGTGGCGCTCGTAGGGTAGAATGTATCAAGGTGTTGGGTGGATCTCATCGCAGATATGCAAATATTGGCGATGTAATTAAGGTTTCTGTCAAAGAAGCTAACCCACGTGGTAAAGTTAAAAAAGGTAGCGTGCATAATGCCGTTGTCGTAAGAACAGCCAAAGGCGTTCGTCGTCGTGATGGTTCTGTTTTACGTTTTGATGGTAATGCTGTTGTCCTTTTGAATAACAATAACCAGCCAATTGGTACACGTATATTCGGCCCAGTGACACGCGAGCTGCGTAGTGAGCAGTTTATGAAAATTGTTTCACTTGCCCCAGAAGTGCTATAAGTTGGAGTATAACAATGAATAGACTGAAAAAAGGCGATGACGTTATTGTTATTGCTGGAAAAGATAAAGGTCGCAGAGGAACAGTCGTTTCAATACTTTCTGATAAAGATCGTGTTGTTGTGGAAGGTGTGAATTTAGTCAAAAAGCATGTGAAGCCTAATCCAAATAAAGGGGTTGAGGGCGGCATCGTTGAGAAAGAAGCATCAATCCACGCCTCGAATGTTGCTTTGTATAACCCGGCTACAAAAAAAGCTGACCGTGTTGGCTTTAAATTTGTAGAAGATGGTAGTAAAAAAGTTCGCTATTTTAAATCAAATGGCGAATTAGTAGATCTATAGGTAGTAGAATATGGCAAGGCTAAAAGCTTTCTATCAAGAAAAAGTGGTTCCACAGCTGCAAAAAGAGCTTGGTTTGAACAATGTGATGCAGGTGCCTCGCATTGAAAAGATCACGCTAAACATGGGTGTTGGTGAAGCTGCAAAAGATAAAAAAGCGATGGAATCTGCAGTGAAAGATCTTGAAATAATCGCAGGTCAAAAACCAATTGTGACAAAATCAAGAAAATCAATTGCAGGTTTTAAAATTCGTGATGGTTGGCCAATCGGTTGCAAAGTTACTTTGCGTGGCGAACGTATGTATGAATTTTTAGATCGTTTGGTTTCAATTGCAATTCCGCGCGTTCGTGACTTTCGTGGCTTAAGTGCTAAGTCTTTTGACGGTCGTGGTAACTATAGTATGGGTGTGCGTGAGCACATTGCTTTCCCTGAGATTGATTACGATAAAGTTGATGCAATTCGTGGTTTAGATATTACGATCACAACAACGGCAAAAAGTGATGAGCACAGTAAAGCATTGTTAAGCGCATTTAACTTCCCATTAAAATCGTAAGGAGTTACCAAACAATGGCAAAAGTTGGAATGATCCAAAGAGAATTGAAAAGACAAAAGCTGGTTGAAAAATACGCTCAAAAAAGAGCTGAGCTAAAAGCAATCATCTTGAGTCCAAATGCCACTGATGATGAAAAGTGGGATGCACAGATCCAATTGCAAAAGCTTCCAGTGAATTCATCACGCTCGCGTTTGCAAAAACGTTGCCGTATCACTGGCAGACCGCATGCGGTATATAAAAAGTTTGGCCTGTGTAGAAATAAATTGCGCGAGCATGCAATGCGTGGCGATGTTCCAGGCTTGAAAAAAGCTAGCTGGTAATAGAGGGTTAAAATTATGAGTATGCAAGATCCTATTGCAGATATGCTAACAAGAATAAGAAATGGTTTGTCTGCAAACAAAAAAACGGTTGCAATGCCATTATCAAAAAAGAAAAAAGCAATCGCTGAATTGCTTTTAAGCGAAGGCTATATCAAGTCTTTTGATACGTCTTCTGAAAACAATGGCACGCTGCAAGTTGAGCTTAAATATCATGAAGGGCGACCTGTGATTGAAATGCTAAAACGTGTTAGCAGACCAGGGCTGCGTATTTACAAAACAGCAAACGACTTACCAAAAGTTTATGGTGGTTATGGTGTTGCTGCGATTTCAACGTCAAAAGGTCTGATGAGTGACAGACAAGCACGTACTGAAAACGTTGGCGGCGAAGTTGTTTTCTACGTGGCATAAAACAGGAGATATTTGATGTCTAGAATCGGAAAAAAGCCTGTTGTTATTCCAAGTGGCGTGAGCATTGCTGTTGATACAAGCAATGTTGTCACTGTTAAAGGCAGCAAGGGCGAGCTAACAAAGCAGATTAATAATGCTGTCAGTGTCGAAATTGCTGACAAAGAAGTGAAAATTGTGCCAAACGAGCAGTCAAAAGATGCGACAATGCACTCTGGCACAGCAAGAGCTTTAATTAATAACATGGTTATCGGTGTAAGCCAGGGCTTTGAGAAAAAATTGCAGCTGGTTGGTGTAGGTTATCGTGCTAAAGCACAAGGTAATACCGTGAATTTGACACTGGGCTTTTCTCACCCTGTCAATCATACATTACCACAAGGTGTAACGGCTGAAACGCCTTCACAAACTGAAATCGTGTTAAAAAGTGCTAACAAAGAGCTACTAGGTAAAGTTGCTGCTGATATTCGTGATTATAGAAGACCAGAAGCCTATAAGGGTAAAGGTGTTCGTTATGCGGATGAAAGAGTCATTACCAAAGAAGCTAAGAAAAAATAAGTGAGTTAGGGCGATGGATAAGAAAAATGCTCGTTTACGTCGTGCTAAACGCACACGTATAAAGTTAAAAGAGCTAAATAAAGTTCGTTTATGTGTACATAAAACACCACAACATACCTATGCACAAGTTATTACTGGTGATGGTGGGCAAATCTTAGTTGCAGCTTCAACTGTTGAGAAGTCAATTAAGGAAAGCTGCAAACATGGTGGTAATATCCAGGCAGCACAAGTAGTTGGTGCTGCAATTGCACAGCGTGCTGTGGAAAAAGGTATTACAGAAGTTGCTTTTGATCGTTCTGGTTATAAGTACCATGGACGTATTAAAGCGCTAGCTGATGCAGCTAGAGAGAGTGGTTTAAAATTTTAAAAGGCGACTGATAAAATGGCTAACGATATGCAAAAAACTGATGGCTTAATTGAAAAATTAGTCAGCGTTAAAAGACATGCCAAAACAGTAAAAGGTGGCAGAATCATGAGCTTTGCCGCCTTAGTTGTTGTTGGCGATGGTAAAGGTCGTGTTGGTATTGGTCGTGGGAAATCACGTGAAGTACCTGTTGCGATTCAAAAAGCAATGGAAAACGGACGTCGCAACATGGTTGACGTTAATTTAAATGGCGATACATTGTGGTACCCTACTACCGCTTCGCACGGTGCATCAAAAGTCTTTATGCAACCGGCATCAGCAGGTACGGGTATTATTGCCGGTGGTGCGATGCGTGCTGTGTTTGAGGTGGTTGGGCTTCATAACGTTTTAGCGAAAACATATGGTTCAACAAATCCGGTCAATGTTGTTCGTGCAACGATTAATGGTCTGGCAAAAATTAAATCTCCGGAAGAGATTGCAGAAAAACGCGGTCTTTCTGTTGAAGCGATTCAAGGGTGATTGTTATGACAAAGCAAGCAACATTTAAAGTTACATTGACAAAAAGCCTGATTGGCCGTGCTGAGAAACATAAAGCATGTGCAAGAGGTTTGGGCTTACGTAAAATTCATCAAACAGTAGAGATTATTGACACGCCGGAAAATCGCGGTATGGCAAACAAGATCTACTATATGGTGAACATAGAGGGGTAATGAAAAATGAGACTAAATGAGATTTCTCCAGCTCCTGGTTCTAAACCTGCTGCAAAACGCGTTGGACGTGGTATAGGCAGTGGTTTAGGTAAGACTTGTGGCCGTGGTCATAAAGGTCAGAAAGCACGTTCTGGCGGTTACCATAAAGTAGGTTTTGAGGGTGGTCAGATGCCACTTCAAAGAAGGCTTCCTAAGTTTGGTTTTACTTCACGTAAAGGACATTTGGTTGCTGAAGTGCGTTTACATGAAATTAACGATATCGCAGCAGAAGCAATTAATCTTGATGTATTGAAGCAAGCCGGTATTATTCGTAAGGATATGCTTTCAGCAAGAATCATTGCATCAGGTGAAATTACAAAAGCAGTAACAATCGATGGCATTCATTGCACAAAAGGTGCAAAAGCAGCTATTGAAGCGGCAGGCGGAAAAGTAGAGTAATATCAGCTATGGCAAAAAAAAATCTAAAAAAGGGTGGTGGGCTTAAGGAATTAAGGGCTCGTCTTCTTTTTGTTCTGCTGGGCATTATTGTCTTCAGACTTGGTGTCTATATCCCTATTCCTTACATTGATGCAGAGCAACTAAGCAAGTTAATGTCGGCACAAACAGCCGGTGGAAACGGGCTGTTGAACATGTTTAATATGTTCTCAGGTGGTGCGTTAACAAAACTTAGTATCTTTGCGTTAGGGGTAATGCCTTATATTTCGGCTTCTATTATTTTTCAGATGATGAGCGCGGTATCGCCAAAGCTGATGGAGTTGAAAAAAGAAGGTGAGTCTGGTCAGAAAAAGATTACGCAATATACGCGATATGCGACGCTTGCACTAGCGTTGATACAATCGTTTGGTATTGCGGTTTATACCTTTAACCAACCAGGTCTTGTGGATGTAGATTCAAGATTTTTATTTTATTTTGCTGCTATTATTTCAATGACAACCGGTAGTATGTTCCTGATGTGGTTGGGTGAGCAAATGACTGAGCGCGGCATTGGTAATGGTATTTCATTACTGATTTTCTCAGGAATTGTTGCCAACCTGCCATTTGAAGTCAGTACAACGCTTTCACAAGCAAACCAGGGTGCCATTTCCTACCTATCAGTCTGGGTATTGTTTATTATCCTGCTGGCAGTTGTTGCGTTTGTTGTTTTTGTGGAGCGTGCACAGCGCCGCATCACAGTAAATTATGCAAAGCGCCAACAAGGGCGTAAAATGTATGCTGCGCAAAAAAGCCATTTACCATTAAAGCTAAATATGGCTGGTGTGATTCCACCGATTTTTGCCTCATCCATTCTAATGGTTCCAGGTATGCTGTCAAACTGGTTTGCCGCTTCTTCATCACTTGGCTGGTTAGCTGAAATTGGTGAAGCGTTGCAGCCAGGAAGCCTGTTGTATACAGTGATTTTTGCTGCTGCAATCATATTCTTTTGCTTTTTCTATACCGCATTGGTATTTAATCCAAAAGAAACTGCAGATAACCTGAAAAAATCAGGTGCATTTATCTCTGGTGTTAGACCTGGTGAACAAACTGCAAAGTATATTGACTCAGTAATGAGCAAATTGACGTTGGTTGGTTCAATCTACATTACGGCAATTTGTCTTCTGCCAATTTTTATCATGAACTTTTTTGGACATGGTTTGTCATTTACATTTGGTGGAACATCTTTACTGATCGTTGTTGTAGTCATTATGGACTTTATGGCACAGGTTCAGTCACATATGATGTCAACACAGTATGATTCATTGTTGAAAAAAGCAAATTTAAGCAATTACGGTAAAATATAATTTTAACAAAAATGAGGTGAGCTAATGAAAGTCAGAGCATCCGTAAAAAGAATCTGTAGGAACTGCAAGGTAATAAAACGTAACCGTGTGGTTCGTGTGATTTGTACAGATAAAAGACATAAACAGCGTCAAGGTTAAGAAATGATCGAAATGGCTTGCTTTTTTATGAAAAAGAAGCTATCTTTGTGCACCTTGAGATTGTCGAAAAGATTTAACAAAATTATTTAAACGATAGATGGAGTATTGTGAATGGCTCGTATAGCTGGGATAAACGTCCCTGACCATAAACATGCTGATGTTGCTTTAACAGCAATTTATGGCATTGGGCGTCCACGCGCACAGAAAATTTGTGCTGCTTGTAGTATTGAACCAACTAAAAAGATTAAAGACTTAACAGAAGAGCAGATTGAGTCTTTAAGAACAGAAGTGGGCAAGTTTACAGTAGAAGGTGATCTACGCCGTGAAGTTTCTATGAATATCAAGCGTCTTGCTGATTTGGGAACTTATCGTGGTAGAAGACACCGTCGTAATCTACCTGTAAGAGGTCAACGTACGAAGACGAATGCTCGTACGCGTAAAGGGCCAAGAAAGCCAATTAGGGCATAAGTACAATTATAACAAATAGGAATCGAACTTATGGCAAAAGCTGTAAAGCCTAAGAAAAAAGTTAAAAAGAGTGTGCCGGATGCGATTGCGCATATCCATGCATCTTTTAACAACACGATTGTGACGATCACTGATAGACAGGGTAATGCATTATCTTGGGCGACATCTGGTGGTAGCGGTTTTAGAGGTTCTCGTAAGAGTACACCATTTGCAGCACAAGTTGCAGCTGAGCGTGCAGGTGAATCTGCATTAGAATATGGTGTGAAAAACTTAGACGTTTTAGTAAAAGGTCCAGGACCTGGCCGTGAATCAGCTGTTCGTGCGTTAAATGCGAAAGGCTTCAAAGTGACAAGTATTACTGATGTTACACCATTACCTCATAATGGTTGCCGTCCTCCGAAAAAACGTCGTGTATAAGATTTTAAGGTAAGTAAAATGGCAAGATACTTAGGACCAAAATGTAAGCTTTCTCGTCGAGAAGGCACTGATCTACAGCTTAAAAGTGGTGTAAGATCAATTGAAGAAAAGTGTAAGATTAATACGCCTCCGGGTCAGCATGGCGCAAGAAAAGGGCGTTTATCTGATTATGGTTTACAGTTGCGTGAAAAGCAGAAAGTACGTCGTATTTATGGTATATTAGAAAACCAGTTCAGACGTTATTATGTTGAAGCAGCAAGACGTAAAGGCAATACAGGTGCAAACTTGTTGCAGTTATTAGAAAGCCGCTTAGATAATGTGGTTTATCGTCTTGGTTTTGGTGCGACTCGTGCAGAGGCTCGCCAGCTAGTGACGCATAAAGGCATTCTTGTGAATGGTAAAAGCTGTAACATCCCATCATATGCTGTCCAAGCAGGTGATGTGGTTGCTGTACGTGAGAAAGCGAAGAAGCAGTTACGTGTTCAAAATGCATTAGAGCTATCTAAGCAGCGTCCTGCAATGAGCTGGATTGAGCTGGATGAAACTAAGCTTGAAGGCACATTCAAAAACACGCCTGATCGTGCTGAATTGCCAGCAGAAATCAACGAACAGCTGATTGTCGAGTTGTATTCTAAATAATCGTTAATGTCAGAGAATGGAGAGCGCTTAATGCAAACTTGTCCAGTAGAGACCTGCAAGCCACAAATTAGCAATGTTGAAGAGGTGAGTAAGAACTGTTTTAAAGTAACGCTTTCACCTTTTGCTGCTGGTTTTGGTCATGTTATGGGAAATGCTCTCAGAAGAATTCTTCTATCATCAATTCCAGGAGCCGCCGTCACAGAGGTTCAGATTGATCAGGCCTTACATGAGTATTGTACTTTAGATGGTGTGCAAGAAGATGTCGTGGAAATTCTTCTTAAGTTAAAAAAGCTTGCTGTTATTCTGAAAAATGAAACAGAAGAAGCTTATTTGACTTTAGAAAAAACAGGTCCAGGGCTTGTTACAGCTGGAGACTTGGAAGTGAGCGGCAACGTTCAGGTGACAGATCCAGATTACATCATTGCGCATTTAAACGAAGGTGGACGGATTGATATGTCCATCAAAGTAGTGCAAGGGCGAGGTTTTGTGCCTTCAACTGTGTATACGCAATCGCAAGAAGAGGACATGCTCGTTGGTTATATTCCATTAGACGCTTCGTTTAACCCGGTCTTGGATGTATCCTTTAAGGTGCAACAAGTTGATGATATGAGCGAAAGTCTGGAAGTATATATGCGTACGAAGGGAACAGTAGAACCAGAAAAAGCCATAGAAATCGCTTTGACATATTTCTATGAGCAGATCGCGGTATTTGTTGACCTTAAAGCACCTTTGGGTCGCAAGAGTACGCAGGAAACACCAGAGATTGATCCACTGTTATTGAGGCCTGTTGAAGATCTGGAGTTGACCGTTAGATCGGCAAATTGCCTAAAAGCGCAAAATATTCGTTACTTAGGTGATTTAGTACAATACCCTGAATCTGATTTAATGCGTATTCCTAATTTGGGTCGTAAATCTTTAAATGAAATTAAATCTGTTCTTGCAGAACGTGGTCTTTCTTTAGGTGTCAGAATTGACAACTGGCCACCAGAACAGTTGATTGGTAAGTAATATTATAATTTTAACTAGAAGGAAATTACTATGCGTCATCGTAAGAGCGGTCGTAAGTTTAGTAGAACAAGTAGTCATCGCAAAGCGATGTTCAGAAACATGTCAGCTTCACTGTTAAAACATGAGTTGATTAAAACGACTTTACCTAAGGCTAAAGAGCTAAGAGGTCACATTGAACCTTTGATTACATTAGCAAAACGCGAAGTTGAATTGCGTAAAAATGAAAGTAACATGGAAGCTGGTGAATTCAAGGCACAAATCGTTGCTTTAAGACGTCAAGCTTTCAACACTTTACGCAATAAAGCGGCAGTTAAAAAGCTATTTGAAGAAGTAGCGCCACGTTATGAAACACGTCCAGGTGGTTATACTCGCGTATTAAAATGTGGCTACCGTTTTGGTGACAAAGCACCAATGGCTTTCATTGAGCTAGTTGACCGCCCACAGCATATTGAAGCAGTGGAGGAAGTAGAAGAAGCTTAATTTTTGGCATTCTTTTATTTTCACAGCTTTATAAAGCGTCTATACTTAACCCATGTTGTCACATGGGTTATTTTTTTATGTTAAGAAAAATCACTACTTTGGTATTATGTGCGCTTTCCAGCACAATGATATTTGCAGATGAAATTACGCTGCCATCAACTAATTTTAACTTTGATATCAAAACGGTTTCGTCAGCGCCGGCTTATCAACCATTAACTGCTTTTGTTAATGATGGGAAAACCTATATTAAATTTGTTCCAACGGTTAGTAGTTCAAACTTGCCGATTATTCTGGTTGATCAGCTACCAGGTCATCCTGCGCCACAGATAGCATATCAAGACGGTTATGTGGTTATTGATCAGCCTTCAAGTACGATTAAAATTTATCATCCTAAAACGAAAGCGTTGATTTATCAGCTGCAATTATCCAATCATTTTGACTACAACAAAGTTCCACCTTCACCGCATCTCTTACCTTATGAGTATGCAGGATTTTTTGTTGGTGCCAATGTGGGTGCAGCAAATATTGATAGTAAAGGTTATGCTGCGGCATTTGGTGGTAATATTGGCTATGATTGGCATTTTTATAAAGGCTTCTTAGCGGGCTTTGAGTTTGGCGGTAACTACGATGGCAAACAGACAAAAGATCAAGTGACCGTGAAAAGCTGGAATATAAATCTTATGTTAAGAGCACGTTACTTATTTGAGTCGGGCTTTAATTTTGTCGGTAAGCTCGGTGGTGCTTATGTGCGTAATAGCGCAACACAAAATGGCACGGATGTTGGAGGCATCGGCAATGGCGTTGCCGCACGTGCGGGTGCTAGTGCAGGTTACTTATTTACCAATGGCATTGGTTTGAATCTTGAATATGACCATGTATTTTCAACATCAAAGGTTAATTCAGTCAATACGGTGACAATGGGGATAAGTTATACTTTTTAAGTAATAAAGTTTTTTATTTACCACAAGTTACAGTACTCCTGTGAGCTTGTTAAGGATTTTCCGCCGTTGACAATGACATAACCTGTTGGGCCTGCATTGTTGTTACCACAGTTGTTGTGTACCCAATGAATACCATACTCTCCACCATTGTAAAGCTCGCCACACAGTTGAACGTGATCTGCTTTTTTAATATTTTTACTAAAGCTTTCTGGGATTCTTTGACCATGCGATTGGTCATAATCCTTGGCGTACACATTATCAATAGATACCTGATAGCGCTGATTTGTTTTGCTGTCCTCGATATAAAAAATGGTGTGGGATAGTTCGACTCCTTTTCTTGATTTGCCATCATGAAAACTTAAATTTGATATCACTTTACCTTCAAGGAAGCTTGCATCTTTGCCTGTGCATTGAGGTGCTTGTGCCATTAAAAAAGCTGGGCTTAATGTTGCTCCAAGCAAAAACGTGCTTAATATGAGTTTTTTTACCATGAATTGATGCCTTTTCTGTAGTATTTTAAGTGTGGTTTAGCAAGTCTATAATATTTATGTAAATTTTAAAACATGTATTTTAGTCTTTGCGGTCTTATATAAAACAAATAAAGAACTTAATTTATACACTTTGGTTTAGATTCTGTAGAAGCGTGCTTTTATATTAAGGATTTATCTTCTGTTCATCTAGGTGATATTACTAATTATTTTAAAATGGTATAAAAATTACGTGACATGTTAAATTATATTTTTTATATTCGATATATGTTGGAAATTTGTAAATTTATAAGCGCTATTTCTGGAGTTTGCGTACAAAGCAGAAGCGTGTTTATAAGGCTCTGAGCAGAATGCTGTATGATGCCATTTATCTAAACACCAAAAAGATCAGCGAAATAATGCGTAATCAATGAGGGAAAAGGCCAGTAACCCAATACGCTTTTCCTGAGACTTGCTTGGCTTTTTTTCGTGTGGATGCATGCATAAACGCGTAAAACTTGCGTTGAAATAATTTGTTTTAAATGGGTGTCCCACATATAAGCAGTAGTGTGGTGTATTTATTATGATGGACTTGGCTGATCGCATACATAAATAAAATTACTACAAAAGTATTGTTTGAAAGCAATGAGCCGTTCGGCTAAAAGGAAAACTAAGGAGGAGCAAGTGGAAGATAATTGTAAAAACAACTACCGGTTTGTTTATTTTGTTGCTGTTATTGCCGGGATGGGGGGGTTGTTATTTGGCTTTGATACCGGCATTATCGCAGATGGTCAATGGCAGATAACGCATCAATTTGGTCTTAGTTCATGGCAGTGGTCTTCTGTCGTAAGTTCAACAGTATTAGGCGCATTTTTAGGTGCGCTTTTTTGTGGCCGAATTACCGATTTAATTGGGCGGCGAAAAACATTGATCATGGTTTCTTACTTATTTATTGTCGGCACATTGATCGCAGCACTTTCTCAAGGCTGGTATTCATTGCTGATTGGACGCTTTATTTTAGGTGCCTGTATTGGTATTGCCTCATTTACCTCACCTCTTTTTATTTCAGAGGTTTCACCATTGGATATTCGCGGAAAGCTGGTCCTGTTTAACAGTGTCGCTATTACCGGTGGCGAAGCCATTTCTTTTTTGGTGGGCTATTTACTTCATGATATCAGTGCTTCAAGTTGGCGCTTGATGTTCTTAATCGGTGTGATCCCGCCAGTTCTTCTGCTTATTGGGCTTAAATATATGCCACCATCACCACGTTGGGTGGCAACAAAATTTGGCCTGGATCATGCCAGGAAAATTTTGACTAAAATTCGTGGTAATGACACAGCCATGATTAATGCAGAGCTTGATGAAATTAAAGATACCTTGAAGGTAAAGCGCCAAGTGAAATTACGGACTTTGTTTCAAAAACCGATTAGAAAAGTCATGTTGATTGGGCTTGCTTTAGGTGTTTTACAGCAGGTAGCTGGTATTAATATCATCATGTATTACGGGCCATTTGTCTTTAATGAAGCAGGGTTTAGCCAAAATATCTCATTGTTTGCCACTTTTATTATGGGGTTGATCAATACGGTATTTACGATTGTTGCCTTGTTTACTGTTGATAAAATTGGCCGGCGAAGCCTATTGATCTTTGGGGCACTTATTGCTGGTTTGTCACTTGTTGCTTTGGCTTGGCATCAGTTTAATCCACATTTAAGCCCGTGGATTGCATTTTTTAGCGTATTGATCTACATGATGGCTTTTGCAGTAAGTTTAGGATGTATTTTCTGGCTGATGATTTCAGAACTTTATCCAACACGAATTCGTGGCACAGCAATGAGTTTTGCAACAGCAATACAGTGGTTAGCAAACTTTGTCGTTTCACTATGCTTTTTGCCGTTATTTAACGCATTAGGCGGTGGTTATACCATGCTGATATTTGCGGGATTTTGTTTTTGCGCTGTAATATTTGGCCTATTGTATTTGCCTGAGACCAAAGGCGTTTCACTGGAGCAGATTGAGGCAAATCTTGAACAGGGGAAACCGGCAAGACTCTTAGGGCAGCAGCCAGATGATGGCAGGCTTAAAGGGGGAATTATCCCGGAATCTCAACCTGCATTTGATTAAAGGCATCTTCATGCAGTAGTAAATCAAATCAATAAGAGACTATGTAATAAATAGAGGTTTAATCAAAGGAGTATAAGAACATATGAGTGCGCCAAGCAAAGCTAAGGCAATCAAGCTGGACAATCCAGCCCAGAAAAAGGCTAGCCACCAGTCTGGAACCGAACTACACATAATGCAAGGTAACGAACATTATGAAGCTGTAGTAAGGGCGGTCTATCAGCCACAACGCGAGTGAAGGTATTGAGCCCCGTAATATACCATCGTCGCACCTGATCAAGGTTTTCATATGCCTGAAATCAGCACTACGCAATACGTAAAGGCGAGTATGCGTGGAGGTGTCGGGGTCTGAGTCCGTAGCGGGTAGATGAAC
>NZ_QLIT01000114.1 GCF_003574485.1 Facilibium subflavum | reverse complement strand
TGCATTTATCCACTATTACACCAAAATAAATGGCAGACCACCTGCAAATGCTGATTTTCAAGCATATTTCCATGCTGATCCAGCCAGTGTGCAGCACATGATTATTGCCTTGGAACACAAAGGCTTAATTAATAAAATCCCAAGAACTCCTCGAACTATTTCGCTCGCTGTACCTAAGTGTTGTATCCCAGACCTTGATTAACAGATTTCAACTTGTCAAAATTAAATGGAAAAGGTACTAGTTGCTTGCTTCATTAAAGAAGTAAACAAGGAGTAATCTTGCAGCGGATAGCATTATTTTTTTTACTGATTCCTTTGATAAGTAGCTGTAGTAACCCTGCTCAAACACATCAGGTTTACCAGTATAAAAAAATCATTGGACGCTACATCAATAAGCACTACCACAAGCTATTATCTGCCTTGCATAAAAAGGACATTGCCAGAATTGATTTTCATTCTGTTACAGTCCCAAACAATCCTTTTGGAATTAACGCTTCACGTTGTATTATTTCGACTAACTTACACGATGAATACAGCGCATACCCTCAGATAAACGCTATCTACCACTTAGAAGACAGCACTAGTGTGCCATGCAGTATGGATCTCATACTTGACTATGACGCTGTAAAAAAACAATGGGATACACACATCTATAACTTCAACCCTGATGATCTAGCTTTACCAACGCTTAACAAAAGCATCAAAAATAATATTGATATTGGCTTTAAAAATTTAAGAGAAAATCTTTAATCAGGAAAGAAAAACCGCACGCTCAAGCAGGTGAAAGAACTTCGCATCTATATCAGGCTCAACATTTAAATACCACCAATTGTCTTTTGCAAATGCATTACACTTAACTGCATCTTTTTGCGTCATAATGACTGGCGTTACACCATCGTCAAAAGCAAAATCTTTAGGCATATAGGCATAATGGTCAGCAAAAGAATGTTTATTAATACCAGATACAAAAGCGCTTAAAGTATTGAAAAAACGCTCAGGGTTACCAATACCCGCCACGGCATGAACTTTATTACTGCTAAAATAAGATAAATCAACGATTGCAGCACTTTTCAGGTTTACGAAATTTGTTGCAGTTAGCTGCATAGTAAAACCTTTATACTGATTTACTACCATAGCATCCCCATTAACAATAATCGCATTTACGGTATTTAACCTTTGAGGCGGCTCTCTTAAAGGCCCTGCGGGCAAACAAAGCCCATTGCCTAAGCCTCGCTTGCCATCGATTACTGCAATCTCAAAGTCCCTGGCAATCCGATAATGTTGCAGCCCATCATCGCTGATAATCGCATCGATATATGGCAATTCTTTTTCAATATACTTAATCGCATTTGTCCTATTTGGATCAATTACGATGGGAATAGATGGTAGGCGATTTTTTAGCATATAAGGCTCATCACCACATTCATTAATCAATATTGTGTTATTTACTTCCAATGGGTAATGATCTGACTTACCACCATAACCTCTTGAAATAATTGCAGGGTGATAGCCTTTTTTTTGCAAATACGAGCAAACAGCTTCAACAACAGGTGTCTTGCCTGTACCGCCAACACTGATATTACCTACAACGATAACCGGCAGCTTACTTCTATAGGCATATTTTTTTTGATACCAGCAACGCAACTTTGCCAAAAACTGAAAGACTACAGAAGCAGGCCAAAGTATCACACTCAAAAAAGACTTTTTTGATTGATACCAACAAGATAGCATCTACACGCCCTCTAGCTATTTTGTAAAGATTGCTGGTAAAGCTTAGCGTAAAGCCCGTCTTCTTTGGACAAAAGCGCTTGGTGCGTACCAGTTTCTACGATGTGACCGCCATCCATCACAACAATTTTATCTGCATGCTCTACAGTGCTTAATCGATGCGCTACAACAAATGTCGTACGATTACGCATTAACCTTGTTAAAGCCTGCTGAACTGCGCGCTCTGATTCATTATCAAGCGCTGATGTTGCCTCATCCAGAATTAAAATTGGTGCATTTTTCAAAAGCGCACGTGCGATAGCAATACGCTGGCGTTGACCACCGGATAAACTCAAGCCATTTTGCCCAACATTCGTTTGCAATCCTTGTGGTAGTTTTTCAATGAAATCCCAGGCATTAGCATCTTTTGCCGCTTGAACAACTTCTTTTTCACTTACTTCACCCATTTTGCCATAGGCGATATTATGATAGATTGTATCATCAAACAAGTTAACATGCTGTGATACTAAAGAGATATGCGAACGAAGGTTTGCAAGTGTCAGTTTAGCAATATCAACACCATCAACTCTAACACACCCTGAGCTTGGTTGATAAAAGCGCGCCAACAGATTAACAAGTGTTGATTTCCCACCACCTGAACGGCCTACTAATGCAATCATCTGGCCACTTTTCACATCAAGGTTAATATTAGCCAATGCATATTGCTGCGTCCCTGGATAACAAAAACTCACCTTTTCAAAGCACACATCACCCTTCACCTGGGTCAAGACATTTTCTCCTTCGTCAACTTCCGATTTTTGATCCAAAATGTCAAAAATATCTTCAGTTGCAGCAATTGCTTTTTGAATAGTTGAATTTACATTGGTCAGGTTTTTAATCGGCTTTAGAATTGCCATCATTGCAGCAAAAAATGCAACAAAACTTCCGGCATTAAGCCAACCACCTTTTTTTAACCCAAAATCTGCAACAATAAACAAAATTATCGCGATCACAATTGCACCAATAAACTGGATAATTGGCGATGATAGTCCGTCAAGCATCAAGGTTTTAATCTGCTGACGATAGGTATAACCTAAATTCTTATCAAATTTTTCTTTTTGATAAGCCTGACCACCGAAAATACGAATCTCCTTATAATTTACCAATGACTCTTCTGCCAAGTGTGTCACAAATCCCATCGCTGATTGTGTATTACGGCTGTAATGACGGAAACGTTTGCTGATCCAGCTAATAAAAATCGCTAAAAATGGCGCAACAATCACAACGGTGATGGATAACTGCCAGCTTGTTACAATCATCACAATCAGTAAACCAATAACAAAACTGCCATCTTGCGCAACGGTAATGATAGCAGAGCCTGTAGCACTTGTGACCTGATCAACATTATAAAGAAGCTTAGATAAAAGCTTCCCCGATGAGCTCTTATCATAATAAGCAGCAGGCAAATCTAAAAACCGGTCAAAAAGCTTTTGACGAAAACGATAAACCACTGTCGCGCCAAGCCTTCCCATAAAGAATGATGATAAAAATGAACCAATACCACGCAAAGTGAACAGCAATAAAAACAATAGCGCAATGCCTTTTAAAAAGGTACCACCTATTGGTGTAAACCCTTTATTTAAAAGTGGTTTAATCAGATACATCGCATAAGCATCACAGGCTGAGTAAATAACGCTTCCAATGACAGAAATAACCAAAAGCGGCCAAAGTGCGCGCACTTCCCACAATAGTCGTTTATACAACCGGTAGGTTTTTATCTGCGCATTATTTGTTAATTCCATAGAAAATACATGTTTTTCATAAATTAAGCAGAGTTTACCGAAATTTACTGTTAACATAAAGTAATACCTGACGATTCAATAACAAAACACTCATATGCAAGTTTATTTAGTTGGCGGTGCTGTTCGTGATCAACTTCTTGGCTTACCTGTAAAAGATAAAGACTGGGTAGTCGTTGGCGCCACCGAAAAGCAAATGTACGCACGTGGATTTAAAAAAGTTGGAAAAGATTTCCCTGTATTCCTTCACCCCAAAACACGCGAAGAATATGCCTTAGCACGTGTGGAAAAAAAAACTGCAAAAGGCTATCAGGGCTTTAAATTCGACACAAACCCGGATATCACACTTTATCAAGATTTAAAGCGTCGAGATCTCACGATTAATGCCATGGCCTTAGATGAAGATCAAAAGCTTTATGACCCATTTCAGGGTAAGGAAGATATTAAAAGAAAAAAACTGCGACATGTCAGTGATGCATTTGCAGAAGACCCCTTACGCGTGTTGCGTGTTGCGCGTTTTAAAGCAAAGTTTCATTATTTAGGCTTTGAAATTGCCAAAGATACTATCCGTCTTATGGAGAAAATCATCAAAGCAGGTGAACTAGAACATCTCTCGGCTGAACGTATTTATCTGGAGATTCAAAAGGCACTACAAACACAAGACCCTGATGTTTTTTTTATAACACTTCACCAACTAGGCGTGTTCAAACACATCCTATGCGAGTTTGAGCAATTAATGAAAGCAGGTAACCAGGTTTTCAAACCGTTAAACTTTGCTAAAACAAAAGGCAACCAGGACAACTATATTCTGTTTAGTTTGATTGCTTATCAACTTGATCATGCCGAAAACATCCAGAACATTGCAAAAAATCTCGCTTTGCCTAGTGCCCTAAAACGGCTTATTCTGGATGTACACCAATATCATCAGAAAATAAATCACCTTAAGGATAACAACGCCAAAAGCATTTTAGCCTTGTTAAAAAAAACCAATGCCTTACGTCATCGCCAGCACATTGACCGGATCATCACTTGCTGTGCCTTCATAGGTCAAAGCAGCCCACAGCAAAATACACATCAAACCGATTTGCTTGTAAAAATGCTGAATGATTTATCAAACTACGACTATAGCGCTTTAATTAACAAAGCAACAAGCCAGTCTCAAATTGCATCATCTATCGAGAAAAAACGCCTTGAAATCATTCAAAATCATCTTTCGGTGTCTTAACCGACTGCAACCTTGCCTGTAAAACCAAAGCATCTTCAAACTTATCACCAACACGATAATAATTTTTACGCAATGATACCTCTTCAAAACCATATTTTTGATAGATGCGAATCGCTGGCGTGTTTGTTACACGCACCTCAAGAAACAGCTTTTCAATACCCTTATAAGATAAGTGGTTCATGATATAAGCTAAAAGCTTCTGCCCAAAACCTTGATGTTGAAACTTTTTTGCCACCCCAAAATTTAGAATTTCCGCTTCATCTAGCACCTCAGAAATAATAACAAACGCAATCAGCGTTTTATTGTCATCAAAAGCGCCCCAGCTTTCCGTATGAGCAGACAAAATACTATCTTTCATCAATGAAGCAGACCATGGGTATTCAAAAACCTCACGCTCAATCTCCATAATTTGCAGAAGATCAGGCTCACTAAGCGGTAAAATCTGACACTGCATCGACATTCATTAACACCTGTTATTTTAAAATCTCACTTCTTCACTTACCATCTATACTACCTAAAATACATTTTATGCTCTTGTCTATTTTGCAATTAAACCTTGCAAAGATTTACAAGCAGTATGATAGTAAATACACCAGCCTTATGCTTGCTGCTAATTCATAAGGTAACTTACCATCATAAAGAATAACATCTCCAGGTGCTATGTTTATTTTACTAAATTTTGTTTTAAGGAATATTTCAAGCGCGATACGAAAGGTTTATATACAATAGTTGAAATTGATGGTGATAAATTGTGGTTAAATGCCAATACTGGCAAGCAAGTTACAAATTGAGCGAATTGTATGCACTAAACGCGGATGCGTTGCTTCATATTCAACAATTGCCTCTTCTAAATCATTAAGGTCATGACCCTGACTGTCTTGTGCCCTACTTGCGTAAATCTTCTGTCGAGTTAAACTGGCAATGTCAATTGCTTGTTGCTTCTTCTCTGGCGGGAATTTCTCAAGCTCAAGTTGTAATTGATTTAAAAGTGCTGACAACTCTTCTGTCTGCGCATAACTTAGTTTATCTGTTGATTGTAGTAGTTTTTTAATATCAGCAATCGTATCTTTTGGCATATCACTTACTCTCTATTATCATGTTCTATATTGTTTAATTTTAGGGATTTTAGAGAAAAATTGCGATGCCTATTTTGCAATTTATCAGCATCATTATGATAAATGTACAAATGCAACCCTATCCCGTTAAGCTAATTTTATTGGGGCAGCGCAAAATACTGTCATAATTGTGTACATTGTATCTTTCGACTAAACGTTTACACACTTCAATCCCACGTGCTGAGTTACCAAGCTTATCTAAGCGTGGTGAGTAAATACAAATCCCCATGACATCTGGAATCACAACGTAAATTCCACCTGAAACACCACTTTTAGCAGGCAATCCAATTGAAAATGCCCACTCACCGGAATAATCATACATCCCGCATGAATACATCAAGGATAAACAGTTTTTAATCGTCTCTGGCTTAAAGACTTCCTTTTGTGTAATCGGATTTGTTCCCGCATTAGCAAAACTTGCAGCAATAATGGCTAATATTTCACTATTAACTTCAATTGAACAGGCTTGAAAATATAAATTTAATGTACGGTGTAAATCAGCATCTTTAGGAAAAGCCTTATGCTCACGCATAAAATAACCAAGTGCATAATTGCGATCTGCTGTTTCTTTCTCTGAGTTGTACACAGCGTTATTAAAGGTAATTTTATGACTGTTGCTTAAATCTGATAATGCATTTGTGATATGTTTGAATCTGCCAGCAGGTGACAATCGCTTTTTAATCATGGCACAAGACATAATTGCACCTGCGTTGATCATTGGATTATGTGGAAGCCCCTCGTCATTTAATGTCAGCTCATTAAAATTGCGCCCGCTTGGCTCACGGCCAACATGCTTATGCACATAATGAATTCCATTTTCTTCCAAAGCTAAAGCATATAACACAGGCTTTATCATTGATTGCATACAAAAACGGCTTTTATAGTCACCGATATGGAACTGCTGCCCATCTACCGTACATGCAGCAATTGCAAACTGATCCGGATCTACCTTTTTAAGCTCAGGGATATACGTTGGTAGCTTGCCTTTTTGATCGAGTTGCAGCTGCGAATAGATTTCTTGAATACTTTCACAAAACCCTGCAAAATCTGGCACAACAAGCCTTTCTTCAAACAAACGCTGGTAAAAAGCAATATCTTCATCTTTCAAAAGCTCACAAAAAACGTCATAGGTAATGTCGCTTTTTATATGCAAATCCAGCTTTTCCAAGAGATTTATTGTCTTGTCACTGCGCTGGTCAAACCCTGCTTTATATATTTTTTGTTGGATGAAAGCACCTGTTAATTTGTCGGTTTGTTGCATTAAAACAGCATAACTACTTTCAAGCTGCGCATTAAGACTCATAGCATATCCAGAATATTTTAATATTGTCATGATGCAGGATTATATACCCTTCACTATAGATTTTATAGGCACAGCCTTTTAAAACCCATTGATTTTTACATTTAATCATATAAAATATTGTTTATATAAACTAAACTTGATATGAATAGAAAAATGCAATCACATGAATTAACCCTTGATACCATTGCTAGTGTCTGTCACTTAATGGGCGAAAAAAACCGCTTAAGAATCCTGTTTTTGTGCCTGGAAAAACCGATGTCTGTGAGTGAACTTGTTGAGAAAATTAATATTTCTCAACCGCTTGTAAGCCATCATTTAAAACTATTACGACAAGCAAAACTCTTACAAACTAAAAGGCAAGGTAAACAGGTTTTTTATGCTCTGTTTGATACACATATCCGCTGCATCTTAAGCGATATGTATCAACACTGGTCTGACAATGAACACTTAGAATCACACGAGGAAGCCTAAATGTTAGAATATAAAATTTATGGAATGGATTGCGCTGATGAAGTCGCGGTTGTTAAGTCTGCCCTGCTACCTTACATTAAAGATGAAACACTACTGCAATTTAACCTTTTAAAAGGCAAATTCACCATTCATAATGCCGAACAGTTTTCACAGGATAAAATTGAGAAATTACTCAAATCTACCAGCTATCGTTTTATTATTTGGTCTGAATATGAAAATAAAAAAGATCAGACTGAAAGCTTCTGGCAGAAGCATCAGCGCCTGATTTTAACGATATTAAGCGGCTTAACACTACTAATTGGTTATATTATACACGCACAAAGTCACGGCGCTTTAGAAGCACTAGTTGGCGATGAAAGTGTCGCACACGCCCAACCGTTGGCCTCGGTAATATTTTATATTATTGCACTGATTGTTGGTGGGTGGTACATTTACCCTAAAGCTGTGCTTGCATTAAAACGCATCCGACCTGATATCAACCTTTTAATGACGATTGCAGTAATTGGTGCAATTGCATTAGGTCAGTGGTTAGAAGCTGCTATGATCGTATTTTTGTTTTCCATCGCAACCTTATTGGAGTCCTGGAGTGTTGGCCGTGCAAGAAAAGCTATTCAAGCACTGTTAGAAATCGCACCTGATACTGCCAATGTTTATTGCGCCCATCACAAGGATATTGATGTAAAGCCTGTCGAGGAAGTTAATGTTGGTAACACAATAATCATCAAACCCGGGGAACGCGTACCATTAGATGGTGTTGTAACACAAGGAAAAAGCTTTATCAACCAAGCACCAATCACAGGGGAATCTTTGCCGGTAGCCAAGGACATTAATGATAAAGTCTTTGCTGGTAGTTTAAATGAAGATGGTCTTTTGTATGTCAAAGTCACAAAAACAGCAACCGATTCAACTTTAGCCAATATTATTCGCCAGGTTGAGATGGCGCAGTCAAAAAAGGCAAAATCAGAGATGTGGGTAGAAAGCTTTGCGAAATACTACACGCCTTTAATGATGCTGTTTGCCTTGCTTGTAATGTTAATCCCACCACTGCTTTTAAACGGCAGCTGGTACACCTGGATTTATGAAGCCTTAGTAATCCTTGTTATCGCCTGCCCGTGCGCCTTAGTTATATCAACGCCTGTCAGCATCGTATCTGGACTTTCTGCTGCAGCGAGCAATGGCATTCTCGTTAAAGGTGGGAACTTTCTTGAGCTTGCGGCAAAAGTGAAAGCCATTGCCTTTGATAAAACAGGAACGATTACCAAAGGTAAGCCTAAAGTGCAGAAACTGATTAATATATCTCATGAATACTCAGATGATGCATTGGTTCAACTGGCAAGCGCACTTGAAAAAGGCAACAACCACCCATTGGCCAATGCCATCTTCCAGATGATGGATGAAAGAAAACTCTCAACCAAATATCATGCTGAAAACATCCTTGCGGTAAAAGGCAAAGCAATTCAAGGGACAATCGATCAAAAATTATTTTGGATCGGCAGCCATCAATATTTTCATGAAAAAGCGCAGGTTGATAAGGAATTAAAGCCATTTCATGATGAGATACTTGCGCTGGAAAAAACAGGCCATAGTCTGCTTATTCTTGGTAATTCAGATCACATATTAGGCTTATTTGCAGTGGCCGATGAGCTGCGTGAGGATATTCCACAAGTTATGCAAAAGCTTTATCAACAGGATATTAATACCGTCTTATTAACTGGTGATAACAAAGGTGCTGCACTATTTATTGCAGACAAGGCTGGCATTAAAAACGTCTATGCCGAGCTTTTACCAGATGATAAGGTTCAAAAACTTAAATCCTTAAAATCACAATACGATAAAGTTGCGATGGTTGGTGATGGTATTAATGATGCACCGGCATTAGCGACGGCTGATCTAAGCTTTGCAATGGGAAAAGCCGGCAGTGATGTTGCAATTGAAACAGCTGATATTGCATTGATGTCGGACGATTTATCAAAACTGCCTTGGCTTATTAAGCATGCCAAACGTGTTAAAGCTATTATCCAGCAAAATATAAGCTTTGCTTTAGCCCTTAAGGCTGTCTTTATTGTCCTTGCCCTGCTAGAATTAGCGAGTATATGGATGGCAATCGGTGCAGACATGGGTGCCTCATTATTGGTTGTTTTTAATAGCTTACGTTTATTAAAAAAATAAATCTAAGGCGGTGTAAATGGCTTTCTTTATTACCAGAAAACTTGGCATAATAGGCATTATGTTTGCATGCATGGTGAATATAATGCCCGCCGCTCCTGCCTATCACAATTTTGATGAACAATACAAAGCACAACGGCTAAAACAGCTGACAACACAGCAGTATGAAGTCACCCAAAAGGAGGCGACCGAGAAAGCATTTAACAATGCTTATTGGGATAACAAAGCCCCCGGGATCTATGTTGATATCGTCTCAGGCGAGCCACTTTTTAGCTCTTTAGATAAGTTTGACTCAAAAACCGGCTGGCCAAGTTTTACAAAACCCATCGATAATGCTTATATCACAACGAAAACTGAGCGAAAGTTTTTATTTATCACACGCACTGAAGTGCGCTCAAAGATTGCAGACTCACATCTAGGGCATGTTTTTGAAGATGGTCCAAAACCAACTGGGCTTCGTTATTGTATGAATTCAGCAGCCTTTGAATTTATTCCAAAAGACCAGTTGGCAGAAAGAGGTTACGGCCAATATCTCTCGTTGTTTCAAGAAAATAATAACGACCAGGCACCGTAATGTTCAAACACCTTATCTTTATCGGCCTTGCATTAATATGTTTTTTTATTGCTTTTCTTGGCGCACTTTTGCCCATTATTCCTGGATTTGTTTTCTTCTTCCTTGGTATTATTATTTTATCCTGGAGCATTCCATTTGTACAAAGATGGCTTCATAAGCTATTGCATAAATTTCCCAAGCTGGAGAAACACGTACTAAAAGCAGAAAACAGACTTAAAAAGTGGCTTAAGGTGGATAAATGAAGGCGTTTTCGTTTACAACAACAACTCTATATATCAAAAACGCTCGTCAATCCTCCATCTAAGACAATGTCATTTCCTGTCATAAAATTATTTTCAATAAGCATTTGAACAACGCTAAACACATCATCAACGCTTCCTTCATGACCAATAGGATAGATATCAGCATAATTTTTCGCTTTCCTTTTGTTAAGCGCTTCAATCAAAGGGGTATTAATAGTCGCTGGCGATATAGAATTTATATGTATGCCATAATCCTTATTTTCTGCAGCAGCAGTCTTAGTCAAGGCAACAATAGCTGCTTTTGATGCTGCATAGGGCAATGCATTTTTCACACCAATATGTGCCAGGATACTTGCGATATTGATTATTTTCCCCGCGCGCCTTAATCTCATGATTTTAATTTCTTCTTTATTGCACAAAAACATACTTAGAAAATTTTTTTCGATGATGCATGACAAATCATCCTTGCCCAAATGCATTATGTCCTCCCGAACACCCGCAATGCCTGCACAGTTTATCGCAATATCAATAGTGCCTATTTCTTTAAATGTGTTTATAACTTCTTGTTCATTTGAACAATCAACCTTGTAAAACCCATCCATATCTGGTATTTCTGTATGATTCATGTCAAGACCGATCACGGAATATTTGCAATGAGTCAAACGATGGACGATGTTTCTGCCAATGCCCGAAGCACACCCGGTCACCACAACCTTATTCATAATGCTCCTGTAAGTTTTTGGAAATGCCTAAAAAGAAATATTATGAATATGAAAATAGCAGATGTCGAGCGACGTAATAGGTATATCATGTTAAAAATATCTGCTTCATTTGGTTTGAAAAGTATTTTTCATAACATTTGTAGCACTTATTTTAGCCCTAATGAATTAATCGACAAAGATATTGAGCTGTTTTCCAATGAAGAAAAAAGCCTAATCTATGCTTGTGCTTCCTACAATAATGCAGTAAATATATTTGAAGCTGGGGCAAAGGTAGAATCAACAATATGCTTTGGGGAGTACTTTAAGCAACACTAATAATAATCAATTCAATCATTGGTATCACATATCCTTTTAATCGTTATATGCTGCCTATAAACCCTCTTTCTCACGACACTAAAGACTTCCAAGAAACAGCTACTGTTATAGTATTTTAATCCCACACATCACTCTTTAAAACACCTTTGATAAACTATTTAGCATAAAACGATGATTTATACTAACAAACATTTAGTACGCCATTGACTTACACATAGACATAATATAAACTCAATAACAAGTAGATAATGCTAGGTATGTGAAATTGATCTTTATTGAAACGGATATTTTTACTGAAGATGTAACAGCATTACTTAGTGACGATGAATATGCCGAATTTCAGTCACATTTGGCGGAAAATCCTTTAATTGGTGATGTAATACAACAAACTGGTGGATTAAGAAAAGTTAGGTGGTCAGCAAAAGGTAAAGGTAAACGAGGTGGTGTTAGGGTTATATATTACTACGTACTGCCTGATTCGCAAATCAGACTTTTATTAATTTATCAAAAAGGCCAAAAAGATGATTTGACACAAGAACAAAAGAAAGTATTAAGACAGTTAAACGAAAGGTGGTAGTGATGGAAAATAAACTTTTTAATCGATTGGTTGAAAGCATGCAGCAAATGAATGAAATTATAGATGGAGAACGTTCCCCATCGCGTGAATTCACAATTAATGCTATAAAAGTAAAAGAGATTCGCAATAAAACTGGGCTATCTCAGGCAAAATTCTCTAAATTAATTAATGTAAAATTACCAACTCTAAGAAATTGGGAGCAAGGGCGCAGAGAGCCTACTGGACCTGCTAAAGCTTTGCTAAAGGCAATATCCAAAGATCCCGAACATGTTTTGCTTGCGTTGTCTCAATAAGAAAAGGTATGGAGATGCAACCAACGTTATAAGGATTTTTCAATACATAGCCCTGTAGCGAGTAAAATTAAGTTGCCTGATTTATGCCACATTATTTTGCAAAGCGCTCCACTTTGCCATATACAGCCTATTTTGGACACCAAAAGAGACATTAAACACACTTAAACACTTTATTTCTCAACTAAAACAGTGAAAACTATTCAAAAGCGCAGTTTTAATTATCGATAACTTCTTTACACAATACATGGAGCAACCACATTATATTAACTATAATATCAAATCAGGTTGGTATTTAAAAAATAAAGGAAGAATACAATGCCATTTATCACAGCAAATCAGGTTAATTTATACTATGAGCAACACGGCCAGGGAGAAGACATTATTTTAATCAGTGGGCTTTCAGCTGATCATAACGCCTGGGCACTTTTAATGCCGCAGTTAACAAAAAGCCATCGTGTAACGGTATTTGATAATCGTGGTGCAGGACAATCTGCACTTCCTGATGGTAATTACACGATCTCACAAATGGTTGAAGATACTGGCGCATTAATGAATCAATTAAACATTCAATCAGCACATATTATTGGGCACTCAATGGGTGGCATGATTGCCCAGCAGCTAGCCTTAACCTATCCTGATAAAGTAAAATCAGTATGTATTGTCTGCTCTAGAGCCTCACCTTATACCAGAGGCTCCTATTGGCTTGAGCTATCTTATAAGATGCTCGCACAAGAAGTCAGCCTTTCTGTTATTATTGAATATGGTTTTTCTTATCTGTTTAGCAATCAGTTTATCAGTAATGCTGAAAACCTAAAGCTATGGCGTGAATTGCTTTTATCTACTGAATACCCACAAACGCTCAAAGGTTATCAATATCAATTAAATGCTGTCAAAAATTATAATGCATTAGATAGCTTAAGCGGTATTACACAACGAACGCTTATCGTTGCTGGTGAAGATGATATTTTAACGCCATTAACATTGTCAAAGAAAATGCAAGCGGTCATCCTCAATGCTGAATTAACCACCTTACCATCAGGGCATATGCCAAATATTGAGTGCCCAGCATTACTAGCCAAGATCATTATCGACTGGGTTAAAAATTCAGAGAAAACTAAACAGGAAAATGTAAAAACAATATAGATTGATTTTAAAACAATCAGCAAGCTATATCTATCACAAATGCGCAACGGCAGATTTTAGCTTTTGCATTGCAGTTTCTTCTAACTGTCGAACCCGTTCTGCTGAAACCTCATATTTTGCTGCTAAATCATGCAATGTTAATTTTTCATCCGCAAACCAACGCGATAATATGATATCACGACTTCGGTCATCAAGCCCATCAATCGCATGCTGCAACTTGTGCTGTATTTTTTCCTCAAAGTCTTCATTCTCAGCAACCGTTTCTGGATTGTTGGAATGATCTTCAAGGTACATGGATGGGTTGAAACTATGCTCATCATCACCCTCTTCCACAGGTGCGTCAAATGCCATATCATAAGCGTTCATACGCTTTTCCATTTCAAGCACTGTCTCAGGTTTTACCCCAAGCTCTTTTGCAACGGATTGTACTTCCGCATCACTAAACCACCCCAAACGAGATTTATTGCTTCGAAGATTAAAGAAAAGTTTTCGCTGTGATTTCGTCGTTGCAATCTTCACGATTCGCCAATTTTTAAGAATATACTCGTGCATCTCAGCCTTAACCCAGTGCACGGCAAAAGAAACAAGGCGTACGCCAATTTCAGGATCAAAACGTCTAACTGCCTTCATCAAGCCAATATTGCCTTCTTGAATTAAATCTGTAATAGGCAACCCATAGCCAGAAAAACCACGCGCAACTTTAACAACAAAACGCAAATGAGACATAATCAAGCGCTGTGCAGCGTCAATATCATGTTGATAGCGAAGCCGCTCAGCAAGTGCTTTTTCTTCATCTTCTGTCAACATGGGAACACTATTAACAAACTGGATATAACTATCCAAGCCATCAGTATCTGATAAGGCCGGTATTGGCAATGTATTCTTCTTGACGACGAGGTCTTTACCCATTGTTTTGCTCATTTTTTGATCAATAAAAGTAATACAGTAATTATAGCATATATAAGCAATCAAGATTACAACTTGGCAGCAAGAAACTCAGGTTATCAATTATTATGGCTGATCATCCTGGAGCTTTACTGGCGGCAGCAAAGATTCACGCCTTAAACCAAATAAAACAGCTAAAACACCAGCAACATAAATTGAAGAGTAAGTACCAATAACCACCCCAAGAATAAGTGCCAAAGAAAACTCATGCAGTGATGGTCCACCAAAGAAATAAAGGACAACGACGACTAAAAGCGTTAAACCTGAGGTCATAATTGTTCTTGAAAGCGTGTCATTAACTGAACGATTAACGACTTCAATCACCGATGCTTTACGCATTTTTCGGAAGTTCTCGCGCACCCTGTCATAAATCACCACCGTGTCATTAAGCGAATAACCGATAACAGCTAATACAGCAGCCAGAGTCGTTAAATTAAATTCCAGCTGAAAAGCGGCAAACACACCAAGAATCACGATAGGGTCATGAATCAATGCAATTCCTGCACTTAAGGCAAACTTCATTTCAAAGCGAAATGCAATATAACCGATAATACAGATCATTGCGACAACAAGCGCTAAAATACCATTAGTCGCAAGCTCTTTACCAACTTGTGGTCCAATATAGTTCAGGCTACTGACCGAGGCACCATTACCCAGTGCTTTTTCAACCTTTTGCTTTAATAATTGCTGTGGCGATTGACCATCTTTATTAATTACCGCCTGATTATCTTGTGCTTTTTGAATCGGCAGCTTAATCATTAAGCTGTTTGCCGAGCCAAAAGTCGTTACCTGAACTTTATGGAAGCCTGCGGCTTCCAGCGCTTTGTTAACAACGAGTGTGCTGGGTGCTTTATTATAATCCACCTGGATTTGATAGCCACCGGTAAAATCAAGCCCCATATTCAACCCGCGTGCGAACAAAAATACAATTGACACGCCAATAAGCAGGATGGATATCAATGCTGTAAATTTACGGATTCCCATGAAGTCAATATTTGTTTTTGATTTAAAAAATTCCATACTGCCCTCTACATCCCAATTGATATTTTCTTTAAGTTTCGACGAGAACCATAAATAAGGTTTGTCATCGCACGCGAAACCGTTACTGCAGTAAACATTGAGGTAATAATACCGATAATCAATGTTACCGCAAAACCTTTCACTGCACCTGTGCCAATAGCGAACAAAATAATCGCAACGATTAATGTGGTTACATTTGAGTCGACAATAGTCGCAAATGCTCGCTCATAACCTGCTGAGATGGCTGTTTGCACTGGTATTCCATTTCGAAGCTCTTCACGAACCCGCTCAAACACAAGCACATTACCATCAATTGACATCCCAAGGTTTAATACAATTCCTGCAATACCTGGTAAAGTCAAGGTAGCCCCTGGAATAATTGACATAACCGCCACAATTAAAATCAAGTTCAATACCAAAGCAATATTCGCAATCATACCAAACAAGTGATAGTAAATCGCCATAAAGGCAATAACAAGCACTAAAGCAATAACAATCGATAAGATACCCTGATCAATATTCTGCTTACCAAGGGTTGGGCCAATTTGCTGCTCCTGGGCGATATGCACAGGCACTTGAAGCGCACCTGAACGGATCATTAATGCAAGATTATTTGCTTCACGCTGGTCAAGTCCTGTAATTTGGAAGTTTGACGGCAACGCCACTTGGATAGTTGCTGCAGAAACTAATTTTTCAGATTTTTCTATTTTGTTAATTTTTCTGCCATCTTTTATTTCTTGCTTATACGTTGTGTTTGTTAGCAAGACCCCCATTAAACCATGGACATTTTCCCCAGTTACTTTCCTAAAATGTGGAGCAACGTCAGACGAGACTTGTACGGCAACAATTGGTTGTCCTGTTTGTGGATCAACACCAGGGGTTGCATTCACAATGGCACTACCACCAACAACCGCATTACCTTCTAACTGATAATACATCGTACGGCCATTACTTGTTAATGGATAAACCTTAATACCCTGTTCTTCGACTTTCAAGCGATCAACTACTGGTTTGACGATATAGAAACTTGCCGTTGATGTGCCACCTAGAATCTGCTTGGCACGTGTAGCATCCTGTAAACCTGGCAGCTCAATAATCACTCGTGAATCACCAGAAGCTGCTACAGAAGCCTCTGCGACACCTAATGCATTGATACGGTTGCGCATTACGGTCACAACTTGCTGTATCGCTTCTTGTTTGATCTTTGTCATCAACTGCGCGTTAAAGGATATCAATAATGCGTTATCTTTTAATCGTGTGTAAACAAGCTGATTATTCTTCGTCTGCATATAATCTGTCTTAAGATAAGACAACGTATCATTTAACTGTTGCGCTGTATCAAAAGTTAAAGCGACATAACCAATACTGCTGTAGGTTACTGGCACGGATATATTTTTGTTTATCAGCGTTTTTTGAGATGCTTTGATCTGTGATTGTGGCGTAATACCTTGTGATTTCAACCCATCTGCAATTGAAACCAAGGTATTATCCAAACGCGCATTAATCGCTGATTGTGAATCAGCCTCTAATACCAAATACATCCCACCACGCAAATCAAGACCAAGATTCATCGGCTCTGCACCTAAGGCTAACAACCAGTTCGGCGTATTTCCAGCCATGTTCAAAGCAACAATATAATCCTGACCAATCGATTTTTGTAAAATATCTCTTGCCTTGAACTGATCTGTGGCATCGGAAAATCTTACCTGAACGATCGTGTCAGATATTTTGCTGATTGATTTATAAGGCACCTTATCGGCCTGAAGCGTAGTTTCAATTTGATGAATAAGTGCTGTATTTACTGAGCCATCTTTAGGTGAGATTTGCAATGAAGGTGTCTCACCAAATAAATTAGGTAAGGCATAAACAATAGCCACAATAGTAATAACTAAAATAAGCAAATATTTCCAAAGTGGATATTTATTTACAGACATCTTTTTTCTAGGATTATGCATAGCGAAACCTTCGTTTTCTATCGATTAGTTTGTTTTAACCGCACCTTTTGGTAGCACGTTTGCAACAGCATTTTTTTGCACTTTAACAATAACATTCTCAGCAATTTCAAGCTCAGTGTAATTCTCACCAACTTTAATAATTTTGCCGATAATGCCACCTGTTGTTAATACTTCATCGCCCTTTGTTATTTCAGATAACATTTTACGTTGATCTTTATTTCTTTTCATTTGTGGACGAATGAGCAGGAAATAAAAAATAGCAAAAAATGCAACCAACATCAAAATTGAGCTTAATGCAGAACCACCAGTACTCGCTGCAGGTGTACTTTCAGCAAACGCTGAGCCTGCAAACAGCACAAATGGCAACCCTAATAAAAGCTTTTGTCGAGTAGACATCTCTGTTTCTCCTATTTATAATTTAAATTTTAAACATAATGTGAGAAAGCATGATGCCCCTCACAGAACCGTACTTGTAGATTTCCCACATACGGCTCTTCAACTTAACTCACTGAACCTGTTAAAGTATAAAAATCATGTGTTATCCGTGGTTGCGGTAGTGGATAGCGTTCAATATATTTGTTGAACTTCTCCCAACTTAATTTCCGCTTTTGGCTTCTTCGATTTAACCATTTCTTTGCCAGCCTCTTGGCAATTGAGTAATAACTTGCGATCGCTGGGAAATTCCCGCTCACGCCATAGTATTCAAAATGCCCTCTTAGCTTGGCTTTGAGTGTTT
>NZ_QLIT01000113.1 GCF_003574485.1 Facilibium subflavum | reverse complement strand
TGCTAAATTTGACTGAAAAATATATGGCTACAACCTATATGGAATAAGGGCTAACATCACTTTGATAGTACAAACCAGTGCTATATGGAATTAACGCCGAATAGTGATAATTTGCCCATGCATTTCTATATCTACGAGGACGGGCTAAGTGATTTTAACAAAGCGTCTGACGATGAGCTTAAGACTCGTGCAAAGATACAAATCTCTATGATGCCCAAAGGAAGCTATATATTGACTTGTAAGGACTTTTGGTGGAATGACTACGTTTTTTATGCACGTTGTAAAGATTCCTATGGAGAGTACAAAGATACATCAATAGATTTATCGGAATACAAAAATAAATTAGATGATATTTCATTAAGTAATAACAATGGTCATTTAGTCATAGACCAAAAATAAAAATTTGATTTTGGAGTTTTAAATATGTTTAAGAAATATTTTAAAATAGCAGCAGTGCTTGCTGCAATAAGCTGCACATTCTCGTTAGTTTCGGCTGCTGATAAATATGAACAACCTTATATAAAGTTTAAGCTAACAACCGAAGCATTTAAACTTAATCAAAATAAATATAATGGTTTTTATTATACGGTTAAATATTCACGTATCAATGATAATGGTGAAGAGTCTGAAACAAAGGAAGTTGAGACTTATCCTTTTAATGGGCTTTGTGTACCCAATGGTGAGGGGGGCTGTGAAATATCGATTAACCCGGATCCTAATCAAATTTATATGAAATACAACCGTTATGTACCAAATGCACCAGCTGCTAACGTAGAAAAATTTTATAACCCTAAGTATGTTTTTGCCAATACCACAATGCGTTTGCCAGTAGAAAAGGCTGGTTGTTATAGAGTCCAGGCACAGGCACATGCGATAGATATGTCCAAGCTAAAGGACACTGACGAACTAAAAGGTCTAAAAGATAAAACAGTTGCTTTAGGCGAGCCTACTAATCAAAAATTCTGTATTAGTACAGGCGGTAAATATTGGGAAAAAGGTAAACTAAAAATAGAAATATTTCAAGTGACTAGCGGTATTAACCTTACTGCCAATAAGGTTGATACTTTGAAATTTAAAGGCCCCGCTGATGTCATACCTATTGTTGTAAATCTAAAAAAGGATGATGAAATTATTCCATATAGTGAAAATAAGGAAATATACGATGCCATAACACCATTATTTACAGATGATAGCGGCCATTTTAAGAACTTGCAACTTATTAAAAATACAGCGGATCAGGGAATAATAGTGGATGAAAATACACCTATATTAAAGTATACATCTGTGGAACGTGAAAATATGTCCGCGAATTTTTCTCACGAGGAAGGAAAGGTATTCTATGTTTCTCCCGGGAATACAGCTCTAGATCACCATACGCAAAACGTGGCTTTTCAATTATTGGTAAAAAATAAGGGCAAAATAGAAGCACTCAGCTCAGCAAGTGATGTAATAATAAAATTTGAAAGATATGATCAAAATAAAAAACAAGTTACAGTACATTACGACCCTAACCCTACTGGTCAACTAAAGCCAGAAGATGAAGGTTTGCTTTATAGTCAATTAAGGCTAGATGTAGATGGTAGTAGTCCGGATTTGTTGAATATTGTAAATCCAAGAAACTTATTGTCGCCTGATTATAAGTTTTTGAGGGATTATGAAAACCAAAGGGGGTATTTATACTATTATGATTCTATTTCTAGAGGGCTTTATTCTAAGTATGCAGTGAATAATAATGGCAATGGAACTTATAATGTTTATAACGACGATTTACATATACTAGTCAAGCAAAATACAGGTTACCCTGTTGCTATTAATAAGGCGGGTTCGGTATTTCCTGTGTATGACAGCGATGAAAGTTATAAAAATTTTGAGTATGATTTAATGTCTGGGCGCGTGGGATATATATTTCTCCAAGGAGAAAGATATAGCAATACATTAGACTTTGCTTATCCAAACCCAAATAGCTCTCAGGACTTTGGGTTTCTTGAGTTGTTTGATAACTCAGGCAGGTCAATTGTTATTGATTCTGATAGTATTTATTCGGAGAGGGGTAATCCTAATGATTGGCAAAACCGCCAACCAAGCTTAGATGATCTGCGAAAAGTCGATGGTAAAATGATTTATAATGACTCTAACTCCCCAGTGCGCATGTGGAGTGGTCATAATAAAGTTAAATCACCTAAAAAAGCGGTTATTCCCCCAGGTGGGCGAGTCTATGTAAAGTATGATAAAGACTTTATAGTCGGAAGTAAATGGTTAGATATTTCTAATCCATTAACACATAAGCATTTGTTAACCTGGAATTGGGGTGATAAGAAAAAAACATGGGAACCAAAAGATGTGGTTCATAACCCGTGGTTTTGGGTGGATTTAGATAACGGCAAAAATCCTAATGAAGCGTATATTTATGCTAGTCCTTACTCAGCACCTTCATGTAAAAAAAGAAGTGAAAATGGTAACGTTACGATTCTTGATGGTGTAGGTAAATGGGTTAGTGGTAACTATAGTCTTAATCTTCAACCAGATGGCAATTTAGTTATTTATTATCTACCAACTAATCATGCAATATGGGCAACTGACACTGTGGGTAAACCAACAGGAAAATTAGACCTTCAAGCGGATGGCAATTTGGTTTTATATGATGGCAATAACGTAGTAGCTTGAGCAAGCAATACAGAGGGCACAAATGCTAATCAATTTTGCTTGATAAACGGTGGTGCTCTAATACTCTATGATAAGCATTACGAGCAGGTTTGGCATAATTAGAAGAATTTATCTATCCTGATATAAACTTGGTTACTGTACACGAAGAAAAATTTGCAAATTGCTGCTTGAAGCGTTATTTTTTCTTGATTTGCACAACATGAAAAAGCACCTCAAACAGCTGACGAACAGTTTAAAGGAAATTTTTAACTGGCACAAATCAAGATTAGATTGTTTTGCTAATCTTCTGGTTAGCCTGATCTCACGACAAACCGTTAATCTTGCGCATTTAGCAACTCACTTTGCAAGAGACACCAAAATCGAGTCGAATTATCGACGGATACAGGGAT
>NZ_QLIT01000112.1 GCF_003574485.1 Facilibium subflavum | reverse complement strand
AATCTTGATTTGTGCCAGTTAAAAATTTCCTTTAAACTGTTCGTCAGCTGTTTGAGGTGCTTTTTCATGTTGTGCAAATCAAGAAAAAATAACGCTTCAAGCAGCAATTTGCAAATTTTTCTTCGTGTACAGTAAATATTTTACATCAACTATTGCAATATGAGCATGGAGCTGAAGCGATTCCAGCTGTTTTAAAAACGCTACCTGAAAACGATCGAATATCCGCTGTTTTGTTGGGTAACCGGTTTAATGAAAATGTATTATCTTCATTAGCTTGTCAGTCTGATAATTCAAAGGTGGTTATAGATATTTTGAACAATTTGCCGCCAAAGGATCGATTAGTTGCGTTGCAAAGCAGCAATATACTTGATACTGTACTGCACCAGTTATGTAAAGAACCACAGCTATTAGTTGCTGCTTTAAAGACATTGCCAGAACAAGACAGAGGTAAAGCATTACTAACGGTGTCTTCCCTGGGAACACGCGTAATAGACAAACTAAATAGAGATACACTCCCATCGGAAGCAGTGTCTTTTTTTGCCACAATAAAAGTGCCTATTGAAAAGGATAAAAATAATAATGCATTATTACACTCAACCGGGTCTTTTTTTAATAGTGGATATAACAATAATAGTAATCAGTTATTGGATAAGTCACCATGATAGGCTTTACTATCCTGAGGCGTCAAATTACTTTGATTAATAAAATCAAGCTTTAGTTTTTTATATTTCTTTTTACGGAGCTCTGCAAGATCTTGAATACCCATTAGTATTAACAGCTCTTTCTCACTAAACGGCGTGTGTGCCTGAGCTAGTGGGAAATTATAGCGCTCAATTAACATCTTTCTAAATAATTCAGCTTCTGGGTGATTCAATAATTGCAGTAATTTTTCGCCTGTACTTGAAAGCTTAACTTTTTTATTGAAATCATGGCGTGGGACACAGGCCAGCTGAAGGACTTTTTGCAGTTGCTCAATCGGGATATCTTGGGAGAATTTAAGTGAGTCTGCTTGTTTTTGAAGCAATGTTTTTTTTATTGATTTGCTCGCAGAGTCTACAGCATCATTAACCAGTGCTGCAAAGCATTGGGTAAAGAGTTGTTTAAAATTGTGCCCGCTAAAGTAATACTGGTTTTCTAATTCACTTAATTGTAGATATAGATAGGTATCTTTTTCTAGTAATGCTTCTTTTTGTTTTAAATATTTATATAACATCTGCTTTTCATTTTGTATTAGCATTAGATATTGAATAGGCGCTTGTGAGGTTTGTTTTGTCGAATTCAGGTTCTTATCAAAAAACTGCCTTAAACCATGGCCTTTATGGTTAAGATAATAGTGCATACATCGCAAATCGGTTAGTTTATCTTGCAGGTTTTGATACTCATCTAAAGTTAGATTGGAAGCTTTCAACTGAGATAACAGTGCGTCAATATTGGAGAGTACTTTGTTTAGATCCTGTGCTGGCGAGCAGATTTCAAATTTATTTGGATAGGCGTTATTAAGGATTATAAATTGCTTGTTCGCTTTTTCTAAATTTCTGTGATAGTTTTGCCATATGGCTTTGAACTGCATGGTTTTATCTGCGTCTTTAACGCTGTCATTATCAGAGAGACTCAACGTGGTGGCGATAGCTTTTTCTTGTAGTGCTTTAAGCTGCTTTATGTCGTTTTGATAAGTGGTTAACTGTCTGATTAAGTGGTTTAATTTATCACTTTCATTTTTGGTTAAGATATACCGATCATATGCTTTTTTATTTCTTATTGTGTATTGTTGTGTGATCATTTCTGGGTGCTCAAGTAGCGCATATATGTGCTTGAGGGTAATTTGTGCAAACGTATCAACATGATTTATATTCAACAACTTATCTTTTAAGGTTGGTTTGATATAAGGCTTGTTTGTGCTATTACCACTTACTGCAATGCAAAGCTTATGATAATCATAAGAAAACTCCGATTCAATATCTTCAAAATCATTTGTCATATAAGCTTGTACTAAAGTGGTGTAAAAATCAGCGTTTTCTGTATGTTTTTTAAAGAGGAATGCTTGGTCAGGAATTTTATTAAGCTCTAATAATATCGCTGTGGCAAACACAGTGATAAAGCGCTCCTGTTGCGTTTTTAGTATACCTGTTTGATGTTTTGATCCATCTAACAGGTCCTTATAGTCTTGGGTGTATATTTTTATTTTTTGGTCTAAAGTAGTGATTTCACCTTTGTTATCATAGATTTCTTGTTTAAGTGCCTGTATTGCATTGCCTATTTTCATTTGCATACATTTGTCTATAAATGTTGGCATTATTTGAATCTCCTTGTGATCAACACCCATATAAGTTATGCCAAGCTTAGTGTCACATAGCCTAATGTATTTTCATTCAATATCTTTTGATTGAATAATCTCCATGCTTTCGAATGCTTGATTTTGGTGCTGTTGATTTTTTTGCAACTGTGATTGAAAAAATACCCAGTCATTTTTTATCGGTGCATTGTTAACCTTATCAGCAACTTTCTTTGCAACAGCGGTAAAATCTAAGTTTGTATCACTTAATGCTTGTAGCAAGATATTTACAAATGTTGTGTTATATGAGTTAAACTGAAGGCTCAATACATTTTTTTGATACCAATGTCCTTGTTGGCAAAGCAGTTTAAAGGCTTTTGTGCCGCTGATCTCTCCCATATATAAACGGTTGATTATGTTTTCAACATTTTGGATTCTCTGATCATAGTTGCCAGGAAAATAACCATAAGTGCCTAAGCCTTTAAATTCAGAAAGTGCTTTTCTGGCAGCATGAAGTACGCTATTAGCAAAATTTTTTGGTTTTTTTTGTGCTTGATTGATAATATTTTGTGTATTTTGCACGGTAACGTTTTCTTGAAAAATAATATAAGAAGATTGATTGTCGACGACTTCAAAACTATTCATTTTTAATGAAGTTGTTTTTTTTGATGAGGTCAGAGGGATAGAATATTTGGAAGTTTGATCAACTTCTTTTTCTTTAAGCTTTATTAAAGATGCTTTCTGGTTAGTACTACTTATCATATAACTATTACAATGCTTTATACTGCTTAAACTAGTGTGTGATAAAAAATTCAGTGACATTTGATTTAATGGGGGCGTATTAAAAAATGGTGCACTAATAGCTCTAGCATGACGGTAGAACTTCCTTATTGATAGTTTGTTTTTTACATTTTGTTGGATATCATCTATTGGTTGATTTTTTTGAAGCACGTCATTCTGTTGTGCATTTTGCTGCTCATTAGTCAATGCCTCAAGCATATTTTCAATAGTTGGCCGTTGCGCTTTAGGTTGTAGGACTACATTCAATAGTATGTCATTGCTTAGGTAAATACAGGTGTTGCGCTCATCGTTTGTCAGGTTTTTTAAGATTTGATTAAATGCATTATTAATGAATTCGATCTTGTCAATAGGTGACATAAAGGGTTGTTTGTTTAATAACATCATTTGCTGATATTTCTTGGGAAATTTTATTGCAAACTCATGAATCAAAACGGCCTTGGTTAAAGCATATACGTCACTGGATTCAGAATATTCAGGCGCAGAAAGGTTATGATATATTTCAGGTGACATCGTGATAAGACTGCCACAAAAACTCTGGTCAACACAAGTTTTAGTCATGGCAAAACCGTAGTCGATAAGTGTTACAATACCATTGTCATTTTCAACGATATTTGCCAGCTTGATATCTCGGTGTAAATATTGCTCACCTGTTTTGGATAGCGCTCCTGTATGTAACCTTTGTAGTGCCGTAAAAGCATTGATCGTTGTTGAAAGTGGGATGACTTTTTGTTGCAGATGATACTTTTTCTCCAAATCTTGTGGGTTATCTTCATAAGGCATAATCATAATAAGGTTGCCTTCACGCTTTCCAGGCTTGTTATAATATTGTTTTGTAATTGAGCTATAAATTAAACCGACATCATAGGCGATGGCCTGTTCTTTTTTAATGCGTTGCAGCTCATTTTCTTCTAAGTGCATATCATGCTTTAAAAAGGTGCGATGCAAGCGTGTGTCACCTTGCTTGTTTTCTCGTATCGACACTTTTGCAAATGCACCTTTGCCTAAGAGGGCCTGTCTTTTTTCATCGGTATTTGGCAATGCCCAGATTTGCCCCTCTGCCACAATAAAGGAGTGATTGAGTCGAATCTCTTTTAACTGGTTATTTATGCTAATGTACTGATATTTTTTTTGTTTTGCTCCGTATTGATGCTTAAGTTTTGTCCCTTCAGGCTTTCCAGTAAGAAGGTAATCTGCAGATTCCCACTCTTCTTGTGATACATTAAGTAATCCCATGGCGATGTAAACTCCTTTTTTAGCACGATAATTTCCTTCCTCTATGATTACTATATTTTTTAGAAATGATAGGTCAACGTGGTAATACCACGTTGTTTGGATTGTAAATGTGCTTGATAGTAATAAGGATTATATATTCAGTAGTATTATTTGTAAGGGAAGTATTAAAATGGAGAATTATAAGCCACAGCTTGAAAGTCACACGATTGCAAAATTCATGCTGGAGATCTTAACAACATTACCACCTTTGGCAGCAGCCAAAGTTGTAAAAGAGTCAGCAGAAAAGGCGTTAGTACAGCATCGTGGGTGGGGTATTTATGATTTTGTTTTTAAAACAAATCATGAAAAACAAAGTGGCCTGGATCGAGTGATTGATGATATGAACAAGACCATAAACACTTCAGATTTACAGCAGCAACAAGAAAAAGAAAAAATGTCTATCATATGCAAAGCAATCAAAGAGATTGCTGAGTTAGGGCATTTTAATCAAGATGGCACTTTATTGCAGTTTAGCTCTTTTAATACCAAGTTTATTAAAGCGCTGTGGGAGGTACTAAAACTCAAGATTTTGCCAAATGAGTTTAATGTGTTGGATGTGATTAATGCAGGGATAAATGAAAAGCAAGATCCAAGTGTCATACAGCAAAATCAATTACGCCAAAAGCTTCTTAAATATGAGAGCTATAATGCTTTTAATGCCGGTAGCGTTGCTAAAGAAATCTATGAGGATTTTGCGTCACAAGCAGAAAAAGCCGGCTATTTATTTAAGGAGGCATATAATATTATCGAAAAGCAAGAAGCGCCCAAAATGTAGTTTGCTAGGGGAGTATGCCTGTTAAGGGCGCTTTCGTGGTTTTTCCCCGTATTCGTTTTTATGCATCTGTTTTACCATGCATTGCACTCAACAAAAAATGGAAAGTAAAATGGGTGCGCCAAGCAAAGCTAAGGCAATCAAGCTGGACAATCCAGCCCAGAAAAAGGCTAGCCACCAGTCTGGAACCGAACTACACATAATGCAAGGTAACGAACATTATGAAGCTGTAGTAAGGGCGGTCTATCAGCCACAACGCAAGTGAAGGTATTGAGCCCCGTAATATATCATCGTCGCACCTGATCAAGGTTTTCATTTGCCTGAAATCAGCACTACGCAATACGTAAAGGCGAGTATGCGTGGAGGTGCCGGGGTCTGAGTCCGTAGCGGGTAGATGAACTG
>NZ_QLIT01000111.1 GCF_003574485.1 Facilibium subflavum | reverse complement strand
GGATTTGGCGGTGACCTACTTTCACATAGCGAATGCTATACTATCATCGGCGTGACTTAGTTTCACTTCTAAGTTCGGCATGGAGTTAGGTGGTACCTAAGCACTATTACCGCCAAAAGTTGTCGCTTAAAAAAGCTTTATCAATTTATCATAGAGTAATAACCAAGTCTCTCGGGCAATTAGTACTGGTTAGCTTCATACATTGCTGCACTTCCACATCCAGCCTATCTACGTCGTCGTCTTCAACAACCCTTACAGGGGATAAATCCCAGGGAGATCTCATCTTGAGGCTGGCTTCCCGCTTAGATGCTTTCAGCGGTTATCCATTCCGAACATAGCTACTGGGCAATGCAACGGGCGTTACAACCCAAACACCAGCGGTTCGTTCATCCCGGTCCTCTCGTACTAGGGACAAATCCTCTCAAATCTCCTACGCCCACGGCAGATAGGGACCGAACTGTCTCACGACGTTCTAAACCCAGCTCGCGTACCACTTTAAATGGCGAACAGCCATACCCTTGGGACCTGCTTCAGCCCCAGGATGTGATGAGCCGACATCGAGGTGCCAAACTCCTCCGTCGATATGAACTCTTGGGAGGAATCAGCCTGTTATCCCCGGAGTACCTTTTATCCGTTGAGCGATGGCCCTTCCATTCAGAACCACCGGATCACTAAGACCTACTTTCGTACCTGCTCGAGCCGTCACTCTCGCAGTTAAGCGCACTTTTGCCTTTATACTCTTGGTGCGATTTCCGACCGCACCGAGTGCACCTTCGTACTCCTCCGTTACTCTTTGGGAGGAGACCGCCCCAGTCAAACTACCCACCATACACTGTCCTCGATTTAAAACCTGAGTTAGAACTCCAAACATATCAGGGTGGTATTTCAAGGTCGACTCCAATAAAACTAGCGTCTCATCTTCATAGTCTCCCACCTATCCTACACAAATATCTTCAAAGTCCAGTGCAAAGCTATAGTAAAGGTTCACGGGGTCTTTCCGTCTAACCGCGGGTACGCAGCATCTTCACTGCGATTTCAATTTCACTGAGTCCCAGATGGAGACAGTGTGGCCATCGTTACGCCATTCGTGCAGGTCGGAACTTACCCGACAAGGAATTTCGCTACCTTAGGACCGTTATAGTTACGGCCGCCGTTTACCGGGGCTTCGATCCAGCGCTCTCACACCTTCAATTAACCTTCCGGCACCGGGCAGGCGTCACACCCTATACTTCCTCTTTCAAGTTCGCAGAGTGCTGTGTTTTTAGTAAACAGTCGCAGCCACCTGGTTTCTGCAACCTGCTTCAGCTCCATCCGTTAAGAACTTCACCTAACGCAGGCACACCTTCTCCCGAAGTTACGGTGTCATTTTGCCTAGTTCCTTCACCTGGGTTCTCTCATCGCCTTGGTATTCTCTACCTGTCCACCTGTGTCGGTTTACAGTACGGTCATTTAAACCCTAACCTTAGAAGTTTTTCCTGGAAGTACAGCATCAATCTCTTCGTCATATAAATATAACTTCGCATCACGCCTTGGATCATCATGTATCCGGATTTGCCTAAATACACTACCTACACGCTTCCACCTGGACGACCATCCGCCAGGCAGACCTAGCTCTCTCCGTCTCTCCTTCGAAAGTTTAAATGGTACGGGAATATTAACCCGTTTCCCATCGACTACGCTCTTCAGCTTCGCCTTAGGGGCCGACTTACCCTACGTTGATTAACATTGCGTAGGAAACCTTGGACTTCCGGCCAATAAGAATCTCACTTATTTATCGTTACTCATGTCAGCATTCGCACTTCTGATACCTCCAGCAAACTTCTCAGTTCACCTTCATCAGCTTACAGAACGCTCCCCTACCATGGTGATTAATCACCATCCGCAGCTTCGGTGTATCGCTTAGCCCCGTTAAATCTTACGTGCAGGCCGACTCGACCAGTGAGCTATTACGCTTTCTTTAAAGGATGGCTGCTTCTAAGCCAACCTCCTGGCTGTCTGGGCCTTCCCACTTCGTTTCCCACTTAGCGATAACTTTGGGACCTTAGCTGGCGGTCTGGGCTGTTTCCCTCTCCACTACGGACCTTAGCACCCGCAGTGTGTCTCCTGTGATAAAACTTCGTCGTATTCTGAGTTTGCATCGAGTCAGTAAGGTCGCAAAACCCCCATCGCCGAAACAGTGCTTTACCCCAACGAGTCAATTCACAAGGCACTACCTAAATAGTTTTCGGGGAGAACCAGCTATCTCCGTGCTTGATTAGCCTTTCACTCCGATCCACAGCTCATCCCATAATTTTGCAACATTACCGGGTTCGGTCCTCCAGTTGGTGTTACCCAACCTTCAACCTGGCCATGGATAGATCGCGCCGGTTTCGGGTCTACTCGCAGCGACTATGCGCGCTATTAACACTCGGTCTCCCTACGGATCCCTTATTCAGTTATCCTCGCCACTACAAGTAACTCGCTGACCCATTATACAAAAGGTACGCAGTCACATATCTACATATGCTCCCACTGCTTGTACGCAGACGGTTTCAGGTTCTATTTCACTCCCTTTAACAGGGTTCTTTTCGCCTTTCCCTCACGGTACTGGTTCACTATCGGTCAGTCAGGAGTATTTAGCCTTGGAGGATGGTCCCCCCATCTTCAAGCAGAATTCCACGTGCTCCGCCCTACTTGCTCGCATACCTAGTTCCACATAAATACTTTCGTGTACAGGACTATCACCTTCTATGGTCAAGCTTCCCAGCTTACTCCACTAATATCTATGCTAATATTATGCCAGGCTATTCCCCCTTCGCTCGCCGCTACTAAGGGAATCTCGGTTGATTTCTTCTCCTATGGGTACTTAGATGTTTCAGTTCCCCACGTTCGCTTCGTAATAATACGATGACCACCTAAGTGGCCGGGTTCCCCCATTCGGACATCTCCGGATCAATGCTCATTTGCCAACTCCCCGAAGCTTCTCGCAGGCTATCACGTCCTTCTTCGCCTCTGACTGCCAAGGCATCCACCGTCTGCGCTTATTCCCTTGGTCATTACTCTATAATAAATTGTTAAAGATCTCTTAAATTCCTTTGGTGGAGCCAAGCGGGATCGAACCGCTGACCTCCTGCGTGCAAAGCAGGCGCTCTCCCAGCTGAGCTATGGCCCCTAAAATGGTGGGTCTGAGTAGACTTGAACTACCGACCTCACCCTTATCAGGGGTGCGCTCTAACCAGCTGAGCTACAGACCCATTCTACATCATCAAAAAAAAGTATATGTAAACACTCAAACACTTCAAGATCTTTCTCTATAGTCTTTCGTGCTTTCGCACCCTTTAAGGAGGTGATCCAGCCGCAGGTTCCCCTACGGCTACCTTGTTACGACTTCACCCCAGTCATGAATCACTCCGTGGTAAACGCCCCCCTTGCGGTTAAGCTATCTACTTCTGGAGCAACCCACTCCCATGGTGTGACGGGCGGTGTGTACAAGACCCGGGAACGTATTCACCGCGACATGCTGATTCGCGATTACTAGCGATTCCGACTTCATGCACTCGAGTTGCAGAGTACAATCCGGACTAAGAGTGCCTTTCAAAGTTTCGCTCCACCTCGCGGCTTCGCTGCCCTCTGTAACACCCATTGTAGCACGTGTGTAGCCCTACCCGTAAGGGCCATGATGACTTGACGTCGTCCCCACCTTCCTCCGCCTTATCAGCGGCAGTCTCTCTAGAGTGCCCATCTTTACATGCTGGCAACTAAAAATAAGGGTTGCGCTCGTTGCGGGACTTAACCCAACATTTCACAACACGAGCTGACGACAGCCATGCAGCACCTGTCTCTAAGTTCCCGAAGGCACCAAACCATCTCTGGTTCGTTCTTAGGATGTCAAGGGTAGGTAAGGTTCTTCGCGTTGCATCGAATTAAACCACATGCTCCACCGCTTGTGCGGGTCCCCGTCAATTCCTTTGAGTTTTAACCTTGCGGCCGTAGTCCCCAGGCGGAGTACTTATCGCGTTAGCTGCGCCACTAAAGCCTTTACACCGACTCCAACAGCTAGTACTCATCGTTTACAGCGTGGACTACCAGGGTATCTAATCCTGTTTGCTACCCACGCTTTCGTCCCTCAGTGTCAGTTTAACCCCAGATTGTTGCCTTCGCCATCGATGTTCTTCCCGATCTCTACGCATTTCACCGCTACACCGGAAATTCCCCAATCCTCTAGTAAACTCTAGTTAAACAGTATCGTATGCACCTCCCAGGTTAAGCCCAGGTATTTCACATCCGACTTACTCAACCACCTACGAACCCTTTACGCCCAGTAATTCCGATTAACGCTCGCACCCTCCGTATTACCGCGGCTGCTGGCACGGAGTTAGCCGGTGCTTATTCTTCACCTAACGTCAATTCACCCAGCTCTTAACCAAATGAATTTCCTCAGTGACTAAAGTGCTTTACAACCCTAAGGCCTTCTTCACACACGTGGCATTGCTGGATCAGGGTTGCCCCCATTGTCCAATATTCCCCACTGCTGCCTCCCGTAGGAGTCTGGGCCGTGTCTCAGTCCCAGTGTGGCTGATCTTCCTCTCAGAACAGCTATGGATCGTCGCCTTGGTCAGCCTTTACCCAACCAACTAGCTAATCCAACGCAGGCTCATCGTATAGCGGCAGCTAAAAGCCACCCTTCATCCTAAGATAATATGCGGTATTAGCAGTCGTTTCCAACTGTTGTCCCCCTCTATACGGCAGATTCCTACGCGTTACTCACCCGTCCGCCACTCGCCATCAGTAGTGCAAGCACTACCATGCTGCCGTCCGACTTGCATGTGTTAAGCATGCCACCAGCGTTCAATCTGAGCCAGGATCAAACTCTTCAGTTTATATCCTAAGTCATCAATATCTAATCATAAAACCAAATACCAATAACTCGCAATTATTCTCTCAAAGTGTTCAAGTATCTACATATTCTACACCTGTATGTTTTTTTTTATCAATCGTAAATTTGATATGATAAGGTGTTAGTGGCTGCTCACTAATACGATAAGTTTTAGAGGATTTTTCTAAATGACTTAACAAAACTTGAAAATGTTGGCTCGATTGACTGGCCTGGGAGGCTTT
>NZ_QLIT01000110.1 GCF_003574485.1 Facilibium subflavum | reverse complement strand
AAAAATTGACCTTTTTGGAAGACAAAAACCCTTATAAAATAAGGCCTGAGCAAAAATATCTTTCTTCAAACCTGTGGATAACTTTGAAAAGTGTCAAAGTCGGGAAGTTACGCACTTTTACAGGTTTTATAGTTTATATAGGCTGTTATATTAGATTATGACAGCTGTTGATCAAGAAAATGACGGCACTGAGAATATTGGTATGGCCAACTCCTTGAAAGAAGCATACTTAGAAAAAGCATCAAACCAGCATATCAAACAAACGAATTTATGCATTTAGCATCAGCGTACAAGGCTTAAAGCTATTGTTTTTTTAGATTTTCATCCGCTTTTACAAGCTGATTTGCTGGATGATTCGGATCATCACTTACTTCTAAATAACGATTATTTGAAATCTTGCGATCAACGTATAACGTAAAGCGATATCCAACATAAAGTGAAACTGCCAACATAACGGCAATGGTAATGTACCACATGTTACGCGCTCCTTAATAAAATGTGTGTTTATTGTCTTCTAAATCACTTTGATCAAGCGTTGCTTTATCACGCCAAATCGTATAAAAACCCCAGAGTTTGTAGCTGATAATAGCGATCATCACCACAATAGTAATATAAAACATCCCCATTAAACTATATGGTGCTGATGATGCATTCCAGATTGTCAGGCTTTGCACACCTATCTTGCCATTGATTGCAACGCTTGATGGTACAATAAAAGGAAACAGTGCAAATGCTGCTGAGCACATTAACGCTGCTATACCAATCGCACTGCACCAATAGGCTATCGCAGGCTTTGCTGATTTAATAATAATCGCTAAAATCAAAGCAACATAGCAGAGAACCGGTGCCACCCACATCCAGGGGTGCAGTGTGAAATTACTCATCCAGCCACCTACCATCACATTAACGTCTGTGTGATAAGATAAACTAAAAGGCGCCGCCTCAACGACCATACCAGGCAACCAGAAACTAAGCGCAATTACGCCCAAGGTAATCCCTACCAAGGCACCCATTGTAAATAGGGTTGCTAAGCGCCCAAAACGCTTGCCCAATTCTCCTGAAAGCCTGCGGTTTAAATGAAAACTGCCATGCATTAAACACATCACAACAGCCAACAGCGCACATAAAAAGCTAAATGGTGAGAAAAGGCTTAAAAAGGAATTACCAATATATTCTGATCGCAACATAAAATCATCATGATAAAAAGGCAAACCGTGAAATAAAGCACCTAGCACTAAACCAAACAAAAACATCGGAATAAAGCTGCTGACAAAAAGCCCCCAGTCCCAAAATTTACGCCAGCCATCACGATCAATCTTCGCACGATAATCAAACCCAGGCGGGCGCAGGAAAAAGGCAAACAAGATCAGCAATAACGCAGGGTAGAGTCCTGAGAAAATCGTTCCATAAACAGCTGGCCAAATCCCAAATAAAGCACCGCCACCAATAACAATCCAGGTTTGATTACCATCCCAGGTAGGCGAAATTGTATTTAATGCCAGACGTCTTTCAATATCATTATCAGCAAATTTTTTGTGCCTTGACATAAAAGGCATCATAATCGTTACACCAAAGTCACAGCCGGCTGTTGTTGCATAAAGAATCAAGACTAAAAGAATAATGACCCACCAGATAATCTGCAATGTTATATAATCAAATATCATCAGTGCGCCTCCTCATTATCATATCGTCCTGTACCTAAACTGCCTGGCCCTTTTCGCGCCACCTTAAACATGATAACAAGCTCAACAATAAACAAAGCCAAGTATAACAATGCAAAAAATAAAAGACTTACAACAATGTTCCATGACTCAAGGCTTGAAACACCCAATGAGGTTGGCAATATACCATGCACCACCCAAGGCTGTCGTCCCATCTCAGCAATAATCCATCCAGCTTCTGCGGCAATATAAGGTAGCGGAATTGCAAATAATGCTGCCCACAATAGCCAACGATGATTCAACAAAGTTCGACGTAATAACAATATTGTCGTAATAACCATAATTAAAAACACAATAGACCAGCAGCCCAGCATCACTCTAAACCCATAAAAGGCAGGCCAAACCAGTGGTATTGTCTGCTTAGATGCATTAGCAATTTGCGTAGTGGTTGCATTAAATGGATCTTTGACCTGCTGTTGCAAAATAAAAGCATAGCCAATATTATCACGATAAATACTGGTGGCTTTATTTTTTGGATCAAAAATAGCAAGATCAGCTTTTGTCGCTTTGCCTTGCCTGATATTTTGCAGGGCTTTTAAAGCGACCAGGCCATCACGTATTTTTTGCGCATTTTGTGCCATAATGGGTTTTAAGCCCTCAACCGTCGCATTTAAGTTATGCCCTGTAATTAAACTCAACATCCATGGAATCGTAATCTCAAAATAGTTTTTTTCTTTGCTTTGGGAAGGAAAAGCAATAACAGACCATGCTGCAGGTGGTTTTTGTGTCTCCCACTGGCCTTCTATTGCAGCCATTTTTGCAGGTTCATACTTATCAACAGCCAAGCCGTTAGCATCACCCAAAAAGAAGATAAAAATAGAAGTTGTTAAACCAAAACCCAAGCCCACAGCCAAAGAGCGCATGGCAAACCCTGTATTGCGTTTTCTCAATAAATACCATGCGCTGATCCCAACGACAAACATTGCCGAGATCACATAACCGGCAAAGGCCACATGACCAATACGAATCTGTGCTAACTCCTGCATGTAGATATCAACAAAGCTGGTAAGTTGCATCTGCATGGTATGCGGGTCTAAAAAGCTTGCAACAGGATGCTGCATCCAGCTATTGGCAACCAAGATATTCACGATTGACAAGTTTGTGCCTAATGCTAAAAAGAAAGTAATTATCAAATGCGTTCTTTTACTGACCTTTCCCCAGGTAAAGAAAAATAAGCCAAACAGTGTTGCCTCAGTCATAAACGCGGTTAGGCCTTCTATTGCCAATACCGTGCCAAAGCTTTCACCAATAAAGCGTGAAAAATAAGCCCAGTTCAAGCCAAACTCAAACTCCATCGTAATACCGGTGACAACACCCATGGCAAAGTTAATCGCAAAGAGTTTTCCCCAAAACTTCACCATGTTTTTATACACTTGCTTACCTGTTTTTAGGTAAGCTGCTTCCATGATAAACAAGATCCATGAAAGCCCAAGTGTTAACGGAACAAAAACGAAGTGGAATATCGCTGTAAAAGCAAACTGGCTACGTGATAAATCCACCAGAACCTGTGATATATCCATCTGTATAAGACGCCCCAAAATTTTGTATAAAACTTGATTTACGTCAAATTTTACGCTTTTATCTCTCGATTGCAACCTCAACTAGCAATCTAATTTTTCAACAAGTTTTTATTATCAACCTATACATTTGTTAAATAAAGCGTGATCAGTACCTGTAAAAATAAAGCGCCAGATTTACAAAAGACTCAACATGGTTGCAAATCAAACAATTTTTAGCTACAGTATCACGGATTTTATAGATTACACATGAAAACAGCTTTATGTCTTTAACCATACACCAACCGGTCACACAACAGCAATGGCAGCAGATCAAAGATTTTGCATTACACATACTGTGTTTTTCAGATATCGCCGCCACAGACTGTGATCTTAGTCAATATATCCCTCACTTTCAAAGCTGGATTGACAATGGGTTTCATGCTGATTTAGATTATATGCACAAACACGGCAGCAAACGCTATACACCGCAAGAACTGGTTGAAAATACCAAAAGTATTATTATGGTTCGCTTAAATTACCTACCTGAAAAGTATCCATTTAAAGGCATCCGCAAACAGCTTACAACACCAAGTCAGATCGCAAAAATTTCCTACTATGCACAAGGCCGAGATTATCATAAGCTCATTCGAAAAAAACTAACAAAGCTTGATGACTTTATTAAAAGCATGTTCCCGCAACATAATTGCCGTGTTTTTAGTGATAGCGCCCCTGTAATGGAAAAGCCTCTGGCAGAAAAAGCAGGCCTTGGCTGGATTGGAAAAAACAGTAACCTTATGGATGCAAAAGAAGGCTCTTTTTTCTTTTTAGGCAGTCTTTACTCCAATATTGATTTCAGTCGCTTTTCCGCACCCAAGCAAACTGAAATGTGCGGATCATGCAAAGCATGTATTAAAGCATGTCCCACTAATGCTATTGTCAATAATAAAGTCGTTGATGCAAGGCGTTGTATTTCTTATTTAACCATTGAAAACAAAAATGAAATTCCACTTGAATTTCGTGATCAAATAGGCAATCGTATCTATGGCTGTGATGACTGCCAGCTTGTCTGTCCAATCAATGTTAATGCCCCTAAAACAGCACAAAGAGATTTTCTAACGCGCTCAACACTTGACCAACAAGCATTACTCATGCTTTTTGACTGGTCTGAAACTACATTTTTAAAAAACACCGAAGGCTCGGCCATTCGCCGAATCGGCTATACCGCCTGGCTTCGTAATATCGCTGTAGCCCTAGGTAATGCCCCTAAAGGCGATGAGATACTTGCCGCTTTAAAGGCAAAACGTATAAAAATTAATGATCACATGCTTATCGAGCATATTGACTGGGCGATTAAAAAACAAATGGGGAAATAAGTTGTTTTGTTTCAGGATATCCTTATCCTAATTAATCTTTCCTTGCTGGGGGCTAAGTCCGTAACGCGCCTTAATCCATAAAGACTTCAATCCGTTGATACCACCCAGTATGCATAATTTTAGGATACTTGTGTGTAGGAAATTCCACATTATCTTGTAGGAAATTAACCATTTCGAAATAAATGGTCTTTTTTAGATATTTATTTGACTATTTTTCAGCCGAAACAATTGCTTCAACTTCTACTAAGACATCTTTGGGTAGTCTTGAAACCTCAACACATGATCTTGCTACACCTGTTTTATTGAAATATTCACTATAAACTGCATTAAAGGCAGCAAAATCATCCATATTTGCTAAAAAACAAGTTGTCTTGACAACATTGTCAAGTGTGCATCCAGCTGCTGCTACAACCGCTTTCAGGTTCTCCATTACCTGCTTTGTCTGGGCATCGATGCCTTGCGCCGTCAACTGGCCATCTGGTGTTAATGGAATCTGTCCTGAAGTGTAAATAAAATCCCCAATCTTAACGGCTTGCACATAAGGACCAATGGCCTGAGGCGCGTTATCTGTTTGAATGATTTCTTGTCGAGTAGACATCTCT
>NZ_QLIT01000109.1 GCF_003574485.1 Facilibium subflavum | reverse complement strand
TAGATGCGTTTACCCTGTCTATTGGTACAGTGCAGAGTTTTTCATAGCTTAAGAATACTGTTCCAGCATGGAAAGTTTTCAGTATTTCAAAGAATGATCGGGATAGTGATATTCTAGCGCAAAAGGCTTATAAAAATTTTATACATTTTCTGAAAAGAATTTGTTATATTGAGGTTGACTACAACGGATAAAGCTGGTTATAGTATTACCTGAAGGCTACAAAAGAAAAGCAACCGTAAGATTACTCAAAAATTGAATTTTTAGAAATTAAACATCGTACAATCTGAAAAAAAAGGATTTCGCTATGGCCGTAAATAAAAAAATTCCTCAGTCTCGCTTAATGATTCAATACGATACACGTGTTGAAGGCGAACCAAAGAAAAAAGAGCTTCCTTATAGGATCTTGGCAATGGGAGACCTCTCACAGGGAAAATCAAAAGATGCGAAAAAAAGCTTTGAAGACCGCTTGGTTCGATCGCTAAAAAATGGCATTGATGCAACACTGAAAGATATGGATATCACGCTTAAGCTTAGCGTACCTAATAGCATCAACCCGCATAAATCACCTACACTTGACATTGACTATAAACTGGAAAAAATGGCAGATTTTCGACCAGATCGTATTGCCAAAAAAGTCCCTGAGCTTAATGCCTTACTACAGTTAAAAGACATGCTGTCATCCTTTGAAAAAGACCTTGATAACAACCGCATGCTGAAAAAAACAATCGATCAGATTTTTTCCAGTAAAGAAGCATTAGCACAATTAAAAACACAGTTACCAAAACTGCAAAGCTACCAGCTGGAAAAAACTGAAGCAAAACCACTGGAAGGTGAAATAATCGAACATGATTAAAAAGCATTGTGTAACACACAAAGCTGCAAGAGAAAACGCAATAATGCAACATGATATGGCAACATTTATGCTGCCAAAGGAAAAGCTTTTAGGAGGGCTGATATGTCTGATAATACTACGACTGAGCTTGCTGATAAAAATGCGCTTACAGAAATATTTTCCATGTTCGGCGGCGCACAGGAAGACCAAGCGGCAACACTGGATAAAGTGAATATTGATATTAATGATAATCTCACAGCGGTTGATGGCATTGCTGATGATTACTATGCACGCAATATTGCTGCTTTATCACTTGTTTTGGCAAATAATAATGAGATTCACAACTATAATAAAGTCTATGTGCAAAAAGCGATTGAGCGTATTAATGAAATTATTGAGGAGCAAGTCAACAGCATTCTCTCTCATTCAGATATGCGTTATTTAGAAAAGCAATGGCTTCAGCTGAATGAGCTTACCAAGCACGATTATGATAATATTGATATTGCTGTTTTAGATGTTACGAAAGAAGAGCTGCAATACGACTTTGAAAGAAACCTGTATGACATCTCAAGCAGTGAGCTGTTTAAAAAAGTTTATGTCTCTGAATATGATCAATATGGTGGTGAACCTTATGGCATGATGCTTGGTCTGTATGATTTTCAAAATTCAATGGATGATATCACGTGGCTTACAGGCATGGGAATGGTCGCAGAAAGTGCCCATGCACCATTTATTGCCTCGATTAACCCAAGCTTTTTTGGCGTTAAAAATATTGCAGATTTAAAACAGATTAAAAGCTTTGAAACACTGATGGAACATCCGCGCTATCGTGATTGGAATGCCTTTCGGAAAACAGATCAAGCAGCCTATATCGGCTTGACGTTAGGGGATTTTATATTGCGTCAGCCTTATCATCCTGTTAATGCGCCTGTGCAAGACACGCGCATGAATAATTTCGTTGAGGATGTGTCTGATTATGAATCCAATGATACATATCAATGGGGCAGCTCTGCTATTCTATTTACACAAAATGCCATTAGATCCTACGGAAAAACAGGCTGGTTCCAGTATATCCGTGGCCCTGAGAATGGCGGTTATGTAAAAGACTTAATTGCACCTGTTTATAATATTCGCGGCTTTGATGAGCAACGTTCAGCTTTAAATATCTCACTGCCTGATTATATGGAATTGTCATTGGCAAATGTGGGCATTATTCCAGCTGTTGAAGAAAAAGGTACGCCAAACTGCTGCTTTTTCAGCGTTAACTCGATCAAAAAAGTCGAAGAATTTGTCGATGATTTTGATTCGATGAACTCTCAACTTGTGGCCAATATGTCTTACACCCTGTGTGTGTCACGCATTGCGCATTATGTAAAATGTGTTATACGCGATAAAGTCGGCAGCATCACAAGCACAGAAAGCATACAACAGCAACTTTCTGACTGGATTAACCAATATGTAACAACCGTAACCGCTCCATAAAGG
>NZ_QLIT01000108.1 GCF_003574485.1 Facilibium subflavum | reverse complement strand
CTAACGCTGTTTCTTTGTTGGTGGATCCATACCACAATGATTTGTCATACATGGATCCAAACCGTGAGCCATGTTTTAATGGTGGATATCTAAATGGTGTATAAATTAACTCTGTACACGATGATTTTCTCATTTGAGTAGCTCCTGTAGCGGTCGGTTTAAAATTTTAAGACAAAGCTTAAAGTCTCTTATGCTAAAAGCTGCTCTTTGATAAGCATTAGCAATCATGTCCAAGCCATATCGGAAATAGCTAGACTGTAATCTACCATGTTTTTTCCGTTTGATTGGCTTTAACTTGGCGTCTTTGTACTCACCAACCTTATGTGCCCACACAACGCCAACAGTAAGCAGTGCCATTAATTTGGAAATTTTGTTTAAGTCTTTCAAATGCGTATCTTCAAAGTTAAATCCCCTGCCTTTAAGTGCTTGAAAAAGATTTTCAATTTCCCAGCGCATACCATACGTGGGCACCAACTGCTCAATGGTTTCTGAATTGCTAACAACAACTAACAATTCACCATTAACATCTCTTGTACCCGCAAAGTAAACATCAAGCCCTGAGAACTTCCTTTTGCCCTCAATGCTTTTAATTTCATGTGTTTTGACACCATAAAACAGTGCTGAAACATCCACTTCAAGTCCTCGGGAGTTTGTGGTTAGCTGGTTTTGCTTTACACGAACAACAAATGGAATGGACTCTTTATCCAACCATTTTAGCCATTTCTCCCCAATAAATTCGCGATCTCCTAAAATGCCAGCTATACATCCTGTGCCAAACTGCTCAATGAAGCGTTTCACTAAGTCAATACGCACCTCAGACTTGGAATTCCCCTTATGCGGCAGCATTTCCCAATACAATGGAATAGCAACACCTTCATGAACTGCTGAGAGCATAAGAATATTGATATCTGTACTACCAAATTGCCAATTGGTTCTGTCCAACGCAAGATAGAACTTTGCTTTCTGGCTGAGCATTTGCTCAACACTCCACTTTGCAACAGCATCATAATCAAACTCAACATCTTTAAAAAATCCCTGTATCCGTCGATAATTCGACTCGATTTTGGTGTCTCTTGCAAAGTGAGTTGCTAAATGCGCAAGATTAACGGTTTGTCGTGAGATCAGGCTAACCAGAAGATTAGCAAAACAATCTAATCTTGATTTGTGCCAGTTAAAAATTTCCTTTAAACTGTTCGTCAGCTGTTTGAGGTGCTTTTTCATGTTGTGCAAATCAAGAAAAAATAACGCTTCAAGCAGCAATTTGCAAATTTTTCTTCGTGTACAGTAAATTTTCGTGGTTACTTACGCGCATGATGTCAAAATTTTAGATAAATTAACCAGTCAATGTTAGGAGATGATAATGAGGCAAGATACTCAATTAAAGGAAAAACAGCTTGATTTTCCATACCCTCGTGCAAAAGCCACCCATTCTTGGCTTAATGTGGACGAAGCCTAGTTATATAAAATGGAATGTCGGGAGGATCCTCAATTATCAAAGTCAGGTGTGCAAATCCCTAAATGGCATTTTGCAATGCTAAATGATGCTGAGAGAAATGATG
>NZ_QLIT01000107.1 GCF_003574485.1 Facilibium subflavum | reverse complement strand
CTACATACCCACAAATTCCGAATGCGCCCCTTGAATTTTGAATGTTTCGTCTTGCAAGTTAGCTTCTTCGAAGTCAGATGGCAGGTCCACTAGTTTTAAAGCTGCTGCTGTATCGTAACCATGCTTTTTTGCTATTTTCTTTAATACGACATCCTCTTCGCCATCATCCAACAAGCTGTCATCAGAATTACTCTCCAAATAATAGGGGAATGTGATATCATACTTTTTCGTTAGAGTATATTTTAAGGTGCTAGCTGCGTTAAGTCCCACTTCAGTTTCCTCATCATTACCAGCAAGAAGTAATTTATCCGCCACTGTAGTGGATGATAGCGTGGCATCTTGCTCAGCTGCCGATCTAAGCCACTAACGAATACTAACACCAACACCTGTAGCAAAGGCAATGCTTGCAATATTAACGACCATATTAGCTGTGAACTCCCCCCAGTTACCATTCTTTGCCGAAGTTACTGCACCATAAAATGGAATAAGCGAGGAAAACGAAAAATGCCCATTTGGGTCAACGTTATTAATCGGGTTATTATTAAACGCATTATATCGATTGATTAAATGATAACTATCACGCTGCATAAAGCCCATGATATCTGGATTGTAGAATCTGGCACGAAGATAAACCAGGCCCGTATCGCTATCTTGATATTCACCATCGTACGTTAACGGGTTTTGATCAATCAGATATTGATGATCAACGCCGCCTTTATCGTTGGCGCTTGTTCGTTTTTGAAGCGCTCGATTATTACCATAGGCACTATAGTTATAGGTGTGTTGCAGTGTTGAGTTTGCATCAAGCAATAAACGGGTACTGTTTTTATTGCCATGTCCTAAATACTGCGATGTTTCACCCATACCATCATCAACGTAACGAACATCTTGCTTTAGATAGGCACTTGTCTTATTGGCTTTTACTTCCACAGCATCAACAATATTTCCATCCTCATAAATCAAACCAAGCTGCTCGTGATTGACTTTTCTGCCATCACGTAACCCTTTGGCATTATAATGCATCTGACTTTTTGCTTTGCCATTGACAATAACCCTAATCAACTGGTTATCTGCATTATAACGATAATGGTGATTTTGACTATCACGTATTAAATTGCCATTGGCATCGTAGCTAAAATCATTGGCCATCGAGGATACACTTATGCTTAAACCTAAAGCAACACTGATTATTTTTTTAATTTCCATATATGTGTAGATTTTACGCCTGTGAAACAGAAATTATTTCAAATTCATGTCCTGAATACTATTGAGGTATAAGCCCTATTTTTCAATATACTATTATTTTCTTTTATACCGTGTATTAAACAATATTGTTTCTCATTGACCCTGTGTAAGGATATGCTCGTTGATGACACAATATAAAAAGGAGCAGGTCCATGGGAAATTTAGTCACGAAACAACAGCTCTACAGCAAAATAAATTATTTTGATGGGAGGATGAAGGCTGGTTCATCCGTACATGCTCTTGATGGAAAGGATTTAGAAGCCGCTGATTTAGTAGAGCACTCGGTGGCGCTTAGGGCTTTTCAGGATAGAGAAGAAGTCTTTAGCTTGGAAAAAAATGGTTTTGAGCACATTATGCATCGCAGTCAAGTTCATGATTTTCATGATGGACAATTAGTTTATCAGTACTACTATCCAGAAACAATTGAGCTTGTTAAAGATCGAGTCAAGGCTAAGCTCGTCGTTCCTATTAATCACCGTATTCGTCCTAAGCATTGTGATAGTAATATCTCTAGAGAACCTGTGCAAATGGCTCATGGTGACTATAACCCTGAAAAAGTCACATCACTTTTGTTTGAAAAAACTGGTTTTTTTGAGTGTCAGAACCCTTGGAAGGGTTACTGTTTGAATGAGCTTAAACAAAGACGTATGTGGATTATAAATGTTTGGCGGCCCATACATTATCCAGTTTACGACTTGCCTTTGGCGCTTTGTGACCGAGAAACCGTTGAGCAGAAAGATGTGGTTTATTCGACAAGGGATTATCCAAGCTATTCGATAGAAATGATGCTGCTAAGATATAATCCAAAACATAGCTGGTATTACTATGAAAGAATGCACCCTGGTGTCGCACTTTTATTTAAAGGCTATGATTCTAGTCAACCAGGCCCAACAGACTCGGTATTTCATACGGCAGTGAAATTACCTATAAGTGATGCAAGTTTACCTGCAAGAGAAAGTATTGAGATGCGTTTGGCTTGTTTTTTCTGAGAAGATGATTTTGCACTGACCATACGAATTCACCAAGAGGCTGCACAAGTAATTTAGCCAGACTGAAGAGGCTGTATTACACCAAGCACACGATATCGAGAACCATCTCTGGTATATTCTAGTTGCCAAGTAAGCTCCTCCCCTGAATTCACGGATTTTATAATATCTGAACTAAGGTTCCCTTGATTATGGGATAGGCATCCGTTATGGACGCAAAAGCGCATGGGCTCGCTATCTTGAATGTCTTGTTTAGCATCACCACTTTGCAATCTAATCTTCGTTTGGCCATCAGATCGTATTATATTCTGTGCGCCTATTTCATCACTGGAAAACATATTATACTGAGGCTTGACCTGATCGCCTAAAGTAAGCTTTCGTAGCAAAACACCTTCATACTGCTGAATTTCTGAGTCCCATTCAGTAGTTACAGAAGCCGGATTACCATTATATGGCCCAAGCAAGAGCCCTTGTCCTGAGGTTGAGAAACCTTGAGGATTTGACATTTCAATAGATAAAGAGGATGTCTCCATAGGCAAAGGGTGCTTAGCGTTCAATGATACGTCATCAGCGGCAGAGGATTCACGCTCATTTGATGTGGCGTTACTCATTGACGTGTAACTCTCAGATAATGTACTCTCTTCTGACAGCGGCGTTTCTATAAAATCAGACGCAACAGCACGTGAAGGATATTCTATGTAATCAGCTACGCCTGCTATTACTAACCCTGCGATATCACCTATCATGCTAGCAATGAATGTTGTGCTTCCCCAGCTCTCGTTTCCTGATATTGCCTGATATAAGTTGTAGCCCATATCAGCAATTGGCGCTAAATTTGCAAGTCCAAGTCCTAGTCCTGCAAATGGAAAATGCCCATTTGGGTCAACGTTATTAATCGGGTTGTTATTAAACGCATTATATCGATTGATTAAATGATAACTGTCGCGCTGCATAAAGCCCATGAGACTTGGATTGTAGAATCTGGCACGAAGATAAACCAGGCCCGTATCGCTATCTTGATATTCACCATCGTACGTTAACGGGTTTTGATCAATCAGATATGTACGATAACTGCTGGCCTTGTCATGTAGATTCGTGAACTTTTGAAGCGCTTGATTATTACCATAGGCACTATAGTTATAGGTGTGTTGCAGTGTTGAGTTTGCATCAAGCAATAAGCTGGTACTGTTTTTATTGCTATGTCCTAAATACTGCGATGTTTCACCCATACCATCATCAACATAACGAACATCTTGCTTTAGATAAGCACTTGTCTTATTGGCTTTTACTTCCACAGCATCAACAATATTTCCATCCTCATAAATCAAACCAAGCTGCTCGCGATTGACTTTTCTGCCATCACGCAACCCTTTGGCATTATAATGCATCTGACTTTTTGCTTTGCCATTGGCAATAACCGCAATCAACTGGTTATCTGCATTATAACGATAATGGTGATTTTGACTATCACGTATTAAATTGCCATTGGCATCGTAGCTAAAATCATTGGCCATCGAGGATACACTTATGCTTAAACCTAAAGCAACACTGATTATTTTTTTAATTTCCATATATGTGTATGCCCTGTAGTGGGATGATTTGCATCAGCCCACATTAGCAACATATTGATTGTCTTCAGGTTCTCCAATATCAACCGATACAGTGGTACTGGCACTGCCCGCTGATAATGTAAGCGGTCTATGCAGATTATGAAATTCTTCAGAGTAATTTGCCGCATCTTCAAAAATGGGAACCCCTGCACCGTAGGTTACGATGGAACCATTCACTTTTTTTGGAGAATCAGATTGATAGCGTAATGAAATCTGAAAGCTAGGTGCATGGTAAGTGCCATATCCCCATTGATAAACCATATAAAACTGACCATTTGCCGGAATCTCTATATTGCAATATCGACTGTGATTCATAGGGTACGCTTTTGATATGCTATCTTCACAGGGATTCGTTAGATTTGGGGTGGTAATGGCAATGTCTGTATAAGTGTTTGAGGTGTAAAGCAGTGTAATCGGTTTGCTTGAGTAGTTATTTAAAGTAAAACTTGTTGTATTTGCCGCTAATCCAAGTAATGGCAATGTAAGCCACACTAGGGTAATACTGCGTTTCATTTTCATCATATTTCTCCAATCAGTTATTTTATGAAAGTGTAATCGTGTAATGATTATCGTCAGCATGGCTTACGATGTTAATTGGTAAATTGTGTCCGGGATTACCAGTTTGCAGTATCTGAAAACCTTGGTTATAAAACTCATAAGCACTGTGTTTATGATCAGTAAAAATTTTTATCTCGTTAGGGTTATTTTTATATGCAATATCAAGGGTTAGACCGGCATTAGGACAAGAATTTGGATCGCCACTCCAATAATAACCAAGTGATTTAGCGCTGTGTGAATATACAACGGTCGCACCACTATCGTAATTTAATGGGTAGCTCGCATTACTTCCGACACAGTCTGATTGTGAATTGATTAATAAAATATCCGTATCAGTGTTATTGACAAGCGTAAAGTGTGTGCTGTCGGCCAATGCTGCCACTGGTAGAGTCAGTGACAAGATGGGCATCAGTAATATTGGTCTTAATTTCATAGATTTATCTCCTTTATTTTTAAACATTTAGTTTTTATGCATTTCTTGGTTACGACCAAATATTCGTCCAACGGCACCAATCGTCCCTTGAGCAAAATCAAAAGGGGCTGTGAAAACAAACAAATGGCTTCGACTAACGCTTAGCCAACGCCACTGCAAAGCGATGGTGGGCGGGAGTAAATACTTATGATCATAACCAATTTTTCTTATGTAACAATGCCATGCTGATGGTTAGCCAGCCAGTGGTTATTGCTATGGATGTAATTGATCAGTATCGGCGTGGTTATATGCTGTGCTGCGATTAATCTCACTACATCATCAAACCAGTAAGAAGTAACAGGCGCGGCAAAATCACCATAACCTTGTCTCTGACAGGCATTTTCTGCCAGTGCTTGAATTTCACTGGGTTGATTGGTTTGTGTTAGATGAATGCGGCTAATATGCCAATTAAGTGCTTGAATAGGGCTTAATACATTTGCATTCTTGAGCACACAAAGCACATTATAATCTGTGTTAGCCTTGAGGTTATTGTTTTCAAAATGTAGCTTCACGGGATCAATATAAGCAATTTGGGCGCCATTTACCACGGGATAACCCAATCCCCAGCTCCACAGGAGCGAATAAAGACGTGGATCCGTTGGATGTGTGTTGCAATCATTTGAACCACAGGTGGCACCTAGCATATTTAACGCCAGGATATTCACGGGATAATGAAGTATATTGTAAATATTGCTACTGGTAAAATAGTTCCTATAATCATCTGCTGATGTATTGCCTACCGAAGATATATAATCAATGACGGTACGATCGGCATTTAATCGATACAAATTAAAGTGCTCAGGGTCGCCAGCAAATAATTGCTTGATTTGTGCATATTTATCCGCACCATATTTATTGATTGTGTTTATAAAATCCTTTATTGATTTCTCATAAAGAGGCGTTTCAGTGGAGTTGGCAACAGCTGTAAAGACAAAACTATCCCCTTTAAGATCCGGTGATCCATTTGTGCCACCATCATCATTGACCAACATGATATTTTTGTGTAAATCATGCGTTAAATGATAGGCACTAAGCTTATAGGCAGGTAATGCGGTTGAGCCGTAAGCTTGTTGAGCGTCTTGCGGCGTAAAGAGCATAGATTGTCCTTTAAATTCACCTGTTTGCCAGCGCAAAGTGCTTTGTAATGCCTGATCAAATGCTGCTTTATGTCCTGCTAAAGATTCATTGACGTCAAAATAGACTAAAACTAAATCATCTGGATGCGTGTTTGCCCAGTTTGCAAGTTGATTCAAAGGGGCGTCATTTTTTCCAGCAAATGGTAGACTATTGTTGCATAAAAGCGTTTTTGCCACAGAGCTATCCGAAACATGATTATGGCAAATGCTTACGGTATTATTTGCCCACTCGATATCCAGTTCGATCTGACGCACGCCATCGTTTAATTGTGTTGGGATATCCGCATAGGCATCCGGATCGATATCACTTAGATTATATCCTTCAGTACTTGTGGTGTAATGCCGAGAAATAGCTGAGTTATGACCACCAATAAATTGCTCGAAATTGAGTGGTTCATATTGATTGATATTTGATTGTATGTTCAATGCCTGTTGTAGAGAGCTGCCATTTGTTACATAGCTAATATTTGCAGTTGGGGATAAGATAAGGCAGTTATCTGCACCATGACAATCTGCTTCAGCTTGACTCTCGGTCGTTTGAGCAGCTTTCATTCCATCGATGTCGGCGATGAGATTTTCAGCAAGCGATCTAAATGAAGCAATAGTATCGTCATTGACTACGCTGAGCATATTACTATTAAAGTCACCTTTACAAGTGGGTGTGTAGAATGATTCTGAATGTTCATCAGCATATCGTTTGCCATTAAGTTCTTGAGTTACATCTTGGCTATAATAGTAAGGGATAGTGCAATAAGTATTTGAATCATTTGCATTTTCAATTGTTATGGTACCTTGATTGCTATCATAAGTGCTATACCAGTGCATACGCCCATCAGTAAATTGAAACTTACAGCTTGTTGCGCCCGCTGGCACAATAACATTATTACTTTCACCTGCACAAAGCATATGGATATTTGCTGAACTTACCGTGCTGTGGAAGGATACTTTAACGGGAACATCAAAGTTGTTAACGAAAGTAAAGTAATTGCTCCAAGCATAGCAATGTGCTGCAATGAAAAGTGAGGAAGTAACAATTGTTGTTGAAATCAATTTTTTCATATATACCTTCGATTGTTATTGAACAAGATAAATGATAATTCATTCGTATTTGTTAGTATGACATTACAAAAAAATTAAGATATAGAACTTTTTCAAATTCTTATCTATACCATTTGCAGACCATTTTCTGATGTGACTTACCCCTATTAAATTGTGGGCAATATACCCATCGTAAATCATTCTGCGATGTTTGATGACAGAAATGCCGTAACATAGTTTGTGGTGGTATATATTTAGGCTTTGCTAATCACAGTAATAACGTTTTTGTTATACCATTCATTATACAAATCAACATGATCCTGCAGCATTGGCACCCGCTGGAATTTATTTGAACTCAAGTATTCTCCTACCTTGAAGAGTTTCATATTTTTGGGGGTGTAAGTTGCTGTTGAATCGCTACTAGTGTTTCCTGCTTTAAAAATTACCCTATTATCCCCCCAGTCTTGTTTTATTTCCATCCCAGAATAACCAGCTATTTTACCATTAGGTTTATGGAGCACAAGCACGACATTACTGTCAGCCTGGTATTTTGCTGGTACGACAGTTGAACCGCTTGAAGGCAAAGGCATACTGGCTTGACTGGCAGGGACGTCATTTTCTGCTTTTACCGAACTATCAGTAGTGTTTTCTTTTGTAATCACCGTTTGATTTTCTTCCGCTACTTCCTCCTCTAGCTTATCCGCTTCTGGAGAAATACCTGTGTAATTGCTTGCGCCTACGCAGCCTATATTTCTAGATGTTTGAATCGCTGCATCGGCTATGGTAGTTGCCATAGCGCCCATACCAAAACCAAAGGATAACCAGTTCAAGGTGCTGTCATGGTCTATTATCCCTGCAATTCCAGTGCCTATTGAGGCACCAGAAAACAGTAAATTTACCGGTTTAAGTATACCTACAGATTTAAGTATACCTACAGAGAACTCCTCGATATTAAAAACATCATAGACACTCGCCATGGCACTAAGTGCCAAGCCTGCTACTGCAAAACCATCACTAATAGAGAAATGCCCATTTGGATCAACGTTATTAATCGGGTTGTTATTAAACGCATTATATCGATTGATTAAATGATAACTGTCGCGCTGCATAAAGCCCATGAGACTTGGATTGTAGAATCTGGCACGAAGATAAACCAGGCCCGTATCACTGTCCTGATACTCCCCATCATACGTTAAGGGGTTTTGATCAATCAGATATTGATGATCAACGCCGCCTTTATCGTTGGCGCTTGTTCGTTTTTGAAGCGCTCGATTATTGCCATAGGCGCTATAGTTATAGATGTGTTGCAGTGCTGAGTTTGCATCAAGCAATAAACGGGTACTGTTTTTATTGCTATGTCCTAAATACTGCAGTGTTTCACCCATATCACTATCAACGTAACGAACATCTTGCTTTAGATAAGCACTTGTCTTATTGGCTTTTATTTCCACAGCATCAACAATATTTCCATCCTCATAAATCAAACCAAGCTGCTCGCGATTGACTTTTCTGCCATCACGTAACCCTTTGGCATTATAGTGCATCTGACTTTTTGCTTTGCCATTGGCAATAACCGTAATCAACTGGTTATCTGCATTATAACGATAATAGTGATTTTGACTATCACGTATTAAATTGCCATTGGCATCGTAGCTAAAATCATTGGCCATCGAGGATATACTTATGCTTAAACCTAAAGCAACACTGATTATTTTTTTAAATTCCATATATATGATTCTATTACGCCCGTGTAACAGAAATTATTTCAAATTCATGTCCTGAATACTATTGAGATATAAGCCCTATTTTTCAATGTTTGGCGGCCCATACATTATCCAGTTTACGACTTGCCTTTGGCGTTTTGTAACCGAGAAACTGTTGAGCAGAAAGATACTGTGACGTTTTGTCTGTATCGTTATCAAGGTAACAAACCCTTTAAAAATAACCTATAATTTTCTATTTTTTTCCTTTTGGGAAACACTTAATATACTTACTAAAATTAATTTACACAAACTGAGGTATTAGTCATATGAATAAAGTAATATACATAACACTTATGATTGGAGGTTACAGCCTAGTTACAAGTGCCTTTGCCGTAAGTACTAATTTTGATGCATTCAATGAAACCAATATAGGATCAATTGTGGCCGGGCATGCCACTGCTGATGCAAGATACATGAAAGGTGTTCAACCTGGCAAGCATATATATATTGAAAATACTGGAGCCAACGAAACAATTGCCTTTTATGATACTAGGTTCTGTGAACCAAAAAAACTACAAGATGTGAAATTAAGTTGATTTAATTAAAAAATGATTTGCAAGGTTGCAATCCTTGGTTTTAAATATATTTGAGAAAAACAACAAAGGATTGCAAAATGCATTATCACATAAATGAAAATGCTTG
>NZ_QLIT01000106.1 GCF_003574485.1 Facilibium subflavum | reverse complement strand
AACCTTTGGTTAATTGCTTCAATACGCCATCTGATTTAAATAGATTGGATAAATCAGCACCTGATTCGACAATGAGATCAAGCGCTTGATCTAATGCTTTGTTTTGTTCTTTGTTTTTCATCTTTCGTCCTTAGATTATACGTTTTAACCATTATAACCTATGAAAGAATTTACACAGTTATTTCAATACTCCCTAGGTTCTGTGAACCAAAAAAACTACAAGATGTGAAATTAAGTTGATTTAATTAAAAAATGATTTGCAAGGTTGCAATCCTTGGTTTGAAATATATTTGAGAAAAACAACAAAGGATTGCAAAATGCATTATCACATAAATGGAAATGCTTGGGAAAAGATTTATGAATTTTTAATGACGGTAAAGAGGATACACTGCAAAAATACGGAATCTTTGCGTTTATTCGTGGAAGGGGTTTACTATGTGTTACGAACGGGTTGTCAATGGCGCATGCTTCCTGAATACTACGGTCATTGGCGGGCAGTTCATAAACGTTTTATGCACTGGGCGGAACTTGGGATTTGGGATGAAATGATGAAACACATGAGCGATGCAGATATGCAAGATGTAATGATTGATTCGACGATTGTCAGAGCGCATGCATGTGCTGCGGGCTATGAAAAAGATGGAAATTCAGCGCAGGCGTTAGGTAAGAGTAAAGGTGGTTTTACAACGAAAATTCACACATTAGTTGATGCGCTAGGTTTGCCAATCAAGTTCAT
>NZ_QLIT01000105.1 GCF_003574485.1 Facilibium subflavum | reverse complement strand
ACTTAGTGTCCTGTAGTGTGAACTTCAGGTAAAATACTTTTAGGGCGAAGTGTATGTGTGTCAATAAACACCCATGTTGTTTGTGCCTTGGCGATTAACTTATTGTGCTGATTAAAAAAAGCGTATACTCTAATGCTGCTACTTCGCTTAATGTCTTCAATCCAGGTTTTTGCGGTAATCACATCCCCTAAAAATGCCGGTGCAATATAATCGATAAAGTGGTTTTTGGCCACCCATGTGCACTGGTTTTCATAATAGCGCTTGGCCGTCCAGCCGCAAACATCAGAATGCTTAACAGCAATTTCCTGCATCCATTGTAAATAAACAATATTATTCACATGTTTATTACTGTCTAAATGTGCCTTGGTCACTTCCATTTCTTGTGTATATAGTTGCATTAGTTATCATTCCCATTGTTATTGTTATTGTTATTGTTATTGTTATTGTTATCTTCAGTAATCTCCTGGGTGTCAATCAAACGCAGATAGCTGCCAGAAATACCAGCGCTTTCTACTTTATGTTTGACAACATCACCTTCACGTTTACTATAAACAGGACCAACATCCACACGATACCATTCACCAATTTTAGTTACTTTTGGTGTAAGCCCAACAAGAATCAATTTTGCTCGGGTCGCGTTAGCATCACTTTTATTACGAAAAGATCCAACTTGCAGCATATAAGTGTAGCGATATTGTTTGACTGGCGTAGGGGTGGCGTCGACTTGAACCGTTTTTTGGGTTAATGTGTTATAGAAAGTAAACTTAAGTGGCTGATCTTTTACTTTAGATGGTGCTGTTTGTTTTACTTTTTGTGTCGTATTTACAATATCTTTGGCGGGTGTTAAACCTTTTTTATCATCGCTTGTTGTCGCCGGTGCTTGTATAGTGGTGTGAGAGGGAGCTTTTTCTTGTGTAGAGACCGTTTGATCTTTTATGACAGAGGCAGACTGTGGTGAGGCATTGTTGATTGTGGGTTTGTTTTTATTACTGTGATATAGGCTTACAACAAGTGCAAGGATAAGTAACAATAGAATAAAGCTTAAAATTACTTTGCGCAGGCGATAAGGGCTTCGATCTTTTACTTTTTCATTATTGGCAGGCTTGTTGGGCTTCTTATATGTTTTGGCAAAGTCTTTCATGAGTAGGCTAATCCTTTAAGATTTAATATATAAAAATCATCGTAATAAACTAATTTTACTGGCTTGCTGCAGCACTGAAAAGAGATAAATCAATATTTATCAAAGCCTGATCTTTGTTGGTAAGGTGTATTTGCCATAGAAATCTGTTGGTAAACAATATGATTTGCATATTGTTTTAAAGGTTTTTGTTTTACACTTCCTTGGCAATTGATAAATATAAATCAGGGCGTCTGTCACGGAAAATTCCCCAGGAAATACGTTCATCTTTTATGTGATCAAGGTTAAAATCAGCATATAAAATTTGCTCACTTATTCTGTCTGCCTCAGCAATTTTTTGTCCCTTATGATCCGTAATAAATGAGCTGCCATAGAAATTAATTTCAATATCGTGATCTTTTTCTATGCCATAACGATTCGCAGCTAAAACCGGTATCATATTCGCAGCACTATGCCCTTGCATTACTGTCTGCCAATGTGCTTTGGAATCATATTCAGGTAAATGTGGTTCACTACCAATGGCTGTAGGGTAAAGCAGGATATCAGCACCTTTTAATGTCATGACTCTGGCAGCTTCTGGGAACCATTGGTCCCAACAGATACCACAACCGATTCTACCATATTGCGTCTGCCAGACTTTAAATCCAGATTTCCCAGGAGAGAAATAATATTTTTCCTGATAGCCTGTCCCATCAGGAATATGTGATTTTCGGTATACACCTAAAACCTGGCCATCTGCATCAATCATCGCAACTGAATTAAAAAAGGTATTTTCTACTTTTTCAAAAAAGCTCACCGGAATAACCACTTTATATTGTCTGGCTACAAGCTGCATTTCCCGTATTAAACGGCAATCATCGATATGTTCTGCCAGTTTAAAATATTCAGCGGATTGTAATTTACAAAAATATAAATAAGATGGAAGCTCCGGGATTAGTATGATATTTGCATTCTGCTTTGAGGCTTCCGTAACTTTTTGCACAAGCTGGGTGATATTGTGGGAAATATCATCAGAAAAGCTTAATTGAATAACAGCAGTTTTAATTTTCATTGTAATACTCCGGGATTGTTTGTATAAAAGGCAGCTGGGTCGGGTTGCTGCATTGTGATGCAGTGAATCCCACCACCACCAACGATAAGATCAAGTGCATTGATTTGATGAATGTGCCGGTGAGGAAACTGTTCTTGTAAAATAGCTTTAGCATTTAGATCTAAACGCTTGTCATTAAATGATGGCATGATAACTGCCTCATTACACAAATAAAAATTAAGATAAGACAATGCAAGACTGCTACCATTGAATAGGCGTTTTTGCGGCTGGTCAATCTCAATGATATCCATATCATTAGCATATGTAGCTAAATATTCCATATTTGCCTGATGCCTTATAAAATTTGGATCATGACGTGTATAACACGATTGAATTAAAATGGTCTTTTGATTTGCAAAACAGGCCACATTATCAACATGTCCGTCGGTGTCGTCATCGCCATCAATACCAAAAGGCAGCCAGAGTTGACGATTAACATTAAGTGACGCCATTAACTGGTTCTCAATGTCTTTTTGTGATTTTAATGGATTTCTATTTGGGTTTAAAAGACATTCTTTTGTTGTGAGTAATACACCATTACCATTGCTATGAATAGCGCCACCTTCAAGAACAAAATTAATTGTCTGAGCGGGAATGTTTTCTTTTGTTGTGATAAATGGTTTTAATCGCTGGTCAGCATCAAAAGGGTGAAACTTTTCACCCCAGGCATTAAATTGAAAATTCAAGGCTTGAAGCTTTTGATCTTGAAAGATAAAAACAGGCATAGTATCTCTTGCCCATGAATCATCGCAGCCGTAATCAATACACTCAATTGCTGATGATAAATAGCGTTTTGCCAACACATGCATTTCATTACTAATAATAAGTTTCAGTGGTTCATATTCACTGATGAGATTCGCGATTTTTGCATAAACAGCATAAGCTTTCTCGATATCTGGCCAGATTGATTTTCTCATCGGCCAGATCATCCAGGCTGCTTTATGTTTTTCCCACTCAGCAGGCCAAATGGTTTTCATAGGATTGATCCTTTTCAATATGGGTTGATAGATAAGGTGATGCGTTGACAATTGTGCTTAAAAGCGACCAATCATTATTACTGATCTCTTTTTCTATGCATGTCATCAGCATTTCTTGTAAAACAGTAAGGTTGTGTCCGTATTGTTGTATTAATGATTCATGATTTTCAGCAGGGATAATATTGACCTGATAGTCATTAAAAACATCAAAGTCAATTTCAATTTTTTTTGTTTTACCAATGATGTTATGTTTACTGCTTAGCATTTCTTGATAACTGCCAATCATCATAACGGCTAAAGCACTAACATCGCTCATAGGAAGCGTTATATCGCTTTGTGCTGTATTCTCGCGCAGTATGCCATCAGCATCACAAGAGATATCAAAAATCTGACATTGCATGCGTTCATCTTTATTGTAGTTTTCAAGCGGTAAAACTGGAAACATCTGCGCAATGCCCCAATGGTCAGGCAGTGACTGAAAAACAGAAAAATTATACCATATACGATATAGCTGAGAAGTTGGAAGGTAACAGACATTATTCATCTCCTCAAGTGCTTCAAAGCTTAATGTGCCATCAAGCCAGGCCTGTTGCATCTGATCATTATAGATATGTTCATTTTCTATAGGATGCTTGCTTTGATAAACAGGGTGGATGATTAAGAGACTTGCATCGCTTGTGATAGCGCGTCCTGATTCAGTAAGAATATCAGGATGTCGAACCTTATAAAGATCAGCAAAATAACAAAATGTACCAACAATATTTTTTGCATAGTAATCAAAAATATAACATGGATCGTCACTATTGATATAATTGGCAGCAAGTCCACCGCCTATATCAATAGAAGTTAAATTAGGACAATCAGCAAGTAAGGATTTATATACGACCATCAGGTGGTTAATTTGTTTTTTTATATCCGCTAAATCTTGAAGTTGAGAGCCTATATGTCCATGGAGCAATATAAGCTTATCAGCAAGGCCAAGTGAAATAACTTGTTTTTTGGCATGGTTGATTTCTGTAAGGGCTAAGCCAAACTTTGCCGTATGTAAATTATTTAAAAATGGCTTGATACGGAAACCGATATAAAAGTATGTATTGTTGGGCGCAAATTGATGCAGAATAGCCATTTCATCAATATGCTCAATGACCATAATTACCTGATATCCAAGCTTTCCGGCAAGATTGGCAAGCTGATAGAAATCCATATCTTTAAAGCCGTTGCAGATGATTTTATTATGAATCGTTGCCATTGATAGCACACTTAGAAGCTCTGATTTACTGCCAACCTCAAAATTCAATCTCTTATTTTCGGTGTTTGCATGCGATTGAAGGGTGCGCATAATCTCTACATTTGGGTTTACCTTGATAGGGTAAGTAAATTCATAATTTCCTTTATAACAAAAATCGTTGATTGCCTGGTGAAAGCCTTGATAAAGTGTGCTTAATTTATCTTTTAGGATATGAAAAAAGGTCATAATACAAGGTTCATTGCAGGAAGTCGCTGTGTTATGTGCTAATAATTCATTAACAGGGGTAGATAAATTAAAAAATTTTCCATGATGAACACAAAGTTTGCCATCAGCATCGTGTGAGAAATACCGATTATGGATGTTTTGTATTTCTGACAATAAAAATTTGTTTTCCATAGATACACTCCTTCTATGAAAAGGATTAATGGTAAAAAGTCTGTCAAACAGCCAAGCAGATCAGCTTACATGTTCACATATGGCTGATGTTCTGGTGTTTGCTGGCAGCGCATCAATCACATATTGCGGTAAGGCAAAAGCACTAAAATGGAGCTCTGGAGTATAGTACTTTGTCTTTACTTTAGCTTCATAAAAGCGTTTTTGGATCAATGAAAGTGTGGTTTTTCGATGATGTGTATTATCACTGGCCCAGCCAAAAGCCATATCACCACCAACATAACTTGGGATAGCCGCACGATAAAAGCCCACATCTTTATATAGTTGTGTGAAAAATGTGTATGTATTTTTGGCTTCTTCCATTTGAAAATACAGTACACCATTTTGAGTGACCATGATCCCATCATCATTGAGAATGGATTTACAATCACGATAAAATTCAGCAGTAAATAGACTTTCTCCTGGGCCTATAGGGTCTGTACTATCACAAATAATAAGATCATATTTTTTTGGGGTGTTTTTTACAAATGCACAGCCGTCTTGAATGGTAATCTCTGCTTTAGGATGTGAAAATGCACCTTTTGAATGTAAAGGGAAATAGGTTTGACATAGATCAATAACAGCAGCATCAATTTCAACCAGGCAAGCGGAATTGATTGTTTGGTGGCGTAGCACCTCTCGAAGTATCCCGCCATCACCGCCACCGATGATAAGCACATCTTTGATATTACCATGGGCAAACATCGGGACATGGACAAGCATCTCGTGATAGATGAACTCATCTTTCTCAGTTGTTTGTATAATACCGTCAAGTGCCATAACACGGCCAAATACAGGGTTTTCAAAAATAACCAGGTGTTGGTGTTCTGTTTTGCTTTCAAATAGCACCTTGGTGATTTCAAGAGTTTGTTGGTAACCTGAATGCAATACTTCTTTAAATTGTTTCATAGCACATATTCCTTCTCTTTAATAACACCTCTTTTAAGTTCATTAACATGATACTTTTGCGGTGCGAAAGCATATCGCAACGTCTCAATTGCCAAGTGTGGTTTTGCCTTGCCACACATGAATATATCAAATGCTGCAAAACTGCATTCTGGCCAGGTATGAACGCTAATATGAGATTCTGCAAGCACAGCGACACCAGAAATACCACCATTGGGGGTGAAGTGGTGCAGGTGTATATGAAGCAATGTCGCTTGTGCTTTTTCAATTGCATCTCGCATTGCATTTTCCATGCGCTCAAGGTCATCAAGGTATGAACAACCCCAAAAGTCAGCGATTAAGTGGAATCCTGCAAAATATGAACCATTTTTTTCAATAAAATGGTCTAATTTCTCATGATGAAGATAGTTGCTATGCTGTTTAAACCATGGCTGATCATTAATTTTTAGCGCATGCTCTTGCATTGCATTGCCTGTTGTTACCATCGATTTTCTCCTGTACTTTATAAGGCGCACAATTGTGCGCCTTATTCACTGAAGGCCATATAAACTCCCGTTCTATTGCCGTTTTTTTTATGTAAATTGAATTAAAAAAATAATTCACCGTTATACCTACCACCCGCAAAATAATTTGCAAGTGGTATATGGCGTTTGCAAGATTATTTGCAAAACTCACCATGATTTCAGGAAACCTCCATGAAATTCTCGCATAAATTATCAGTAAGCTGTTTCGTTGTAAATAAAAAAAATACGGCAAATACGTTTAATAAATAAAAAACAGATAAAAAATCAAATAATCAGCGTTTGTCTGTTATACAAAAATTCTATACAATGCCGTATTAGCAAGGTTTGAAAGGATGTATGTATGATTCACCAATATATCAAACGGTGGTATTCAAAAAAGTTTGATAGCAATGAGCCGGCAGTCTTTATTTTTGTTATTGTGTTTGCCGTGCTTATCATTAATTTCTTTGGTGATTTACTGGCACCTATTCTTGCAGGTATTGTGATTGCCTATTTATTAGGAGCCGCTGTTTCTTTTTTATCTAAACGATTGAAAATTAATCGCACACTAGCCGTTTATTTGGTTTTTATTGTGTTTATTGCGATTGTGGTTTCACTCATACTCTTTCTTTTGCCAAAATTAATGCATCAGGCTGGTCAGTTTATTAAAACTTTGCCTGCCCAGCTGCAAAGCCTGCATGATAGCCTTTTTTCTCTTGCGCAGAAATACCCAACCTTGATTAAAAAAACACAGATTCAGGAAGCCATTGATGCAATATCCAGCATCCGAATGGATAAGCTTGCAGGCATCAGTCAGTTTCTGATTAAATTTTCGTTAACCTCGTTAACGAGTCTGGCAACCTGGCTTGTTTATTTGTTTATCGTCCCACTACTTGCTTTTTTCTTTTTAAAAGATAAAGATCGAATTATTCAATGGTTTGTTAATATGCTGCCAAGACAGCGCGGTGCACTTGAAGAAGTATGGGCAGATGTAAAACCACAACTTGGCAATTATGTGAAAGGAAAAACCATAGAATTAATCATCGTGAGCGTTGTTACTTATATTGGCTTTATTGTTTTTGATCTTAATTATGCGTTATTATTAGCGATTCTTGTCGGCTTGTCAGTTTTAATCCCTTATATTGGTATGGTCGTGGTAACAATACCTGTGGCATTGATTGGTTTAAGCCAATATGGTTTTAGCGCGGAATTCCTCTATATGTTTATTGTTTATTTAATTATTCAAGCCTTAGATGGCAATGTTTTAGTGCCTTTGTTATATTCAGAGGCATTAAGCCTGCATCCTGTTGCTGTGATTGCCGCACTACTTATTTTTGGTGGTATTTGGGGTTTTTGGGGATTGTTTTTTGCAATACCTTTAGCCGCACTCATTAACTCAGGTATACGAATGTGGATACGTCGTAATATTAATAACCAACCATCTGTTAGTAAGGTAATAAAGTAAACAATGCTTGATGTGTCTCGCCCTGCAATCAAAATAAAATCACGCCCATTTCATCAGGAAGTTTATCAGTATTTACGCGCACAAAATATTGATGTATTTATGGCTAAAATTTTAGCCAGACGCATCGATGACCCACAGCTTGCTTATCAGTTTTGTCAGCTTGAATTAAAGCATTTAAGCGCACCATTTAACATGAAAAATATGGATATTGCAGTTAATCGTTTGATTGAAGCGATGGAGAATGGTGAAGTGATTGGACTTGAAACCGATCATGATTGTGATGGACAGACTTCACATGCTATTTTATATGAGGGGTTAACCAGGTTGTTTTGTTACCCTGCAAGTAAAGTTCGCTCTTATATTGGTCATCGAATGAAAGAAGGCTATGGCTTATCTGATGCATTGGCTTTACGTATTCTAAGCGATGCGGTTAAACCGGATTTGATTATTACAGCGGATAACGGCTCTACCGATGAGCCAAGAATTGCTTTATTAAAAAAACACGGTATCGATACGATTGTTACTGATCATCATGCGATTCCTGAAGAAGGGGTGCCAAAAAGTGCCTGTGCTGTTTTAAATCCAACGCAAGAAGGTTGCAACTTTGGCGATCCTTATATTGCCGGATGTATGGTGGCCTGGCTTTTAATGGCAGCAACCCGTCAGAAGTTGAAATCACAAAACAAACTACCACAAAGTGATTGCCAGTTGATTGATCTTCTTGATTTTGTGGCAGTGGGCACAGTAGCTGACTGTGTTTCTATGGCAAAAAGCGTTAACAATCGTGTTGTTGCTTATTATGGCATGCAAAAAATTGCACAAAAAAAACGTATATGCTGGCAGTCATTTAGCGATTACTTTCAACACAGTGTTAACAGTGAATTACTTGGATTTGTTATTGCACCACTTTTAAACAGTGATGGGCGGATGTCAGATGCACTAAGTTCAGTCAGTTTTTTATTATCCCAGGATGATGAAAAAACCTACCAGTGGGTTGATTTTCTGCAACAGCAAAACCAAAAGCGCAAAGAAATCCAGAAAAAGATGACACATATGGCAATGATTGAGGCAACAAAGCAGTATCATGATGGAAAAAACAGTATTTGCATTTTTCTATCAGATGGTCATGCGGGTGTGCATGGCATCTCAGCCAGTCGTATTAAAGATGCCTTTGGTTTGCCGGTGATTTTATTTTCACCTAAATTAGATGATGAAGAAGTCATTACAGGTTCTGCCAGAAGTATTGATCGGCTTAATATTAAAGCTGTATTAGATCAGATTCATCAAAATCATCAGGGTATTATGGTGAAATATGGTGGTCACACGGGGGCTGCAGGATTAACAATTGTAAAATCACAGCTGGAAAAGTTTACCGCGTTGTTTGATACATATGCTCGACAAAGCATTGAAAAAAGTGGGATTGAAACTGGCGCTGTTATCTATACCGAAGGTGAATTACAAGCAGATGAACTTGATTTAGCTATTGTGGATCAAATAACAAGACTTGAGCCTTTTGGTCGTGAGTTTGAGGCACCGGTTTTTTGTAACAAGGCGCAAATACTGGCCATTCGAATGGTAGGTAAAGAAGCACAGCATGCACAGTTACAACTGTTGATTGAAGGCAAACGCATTAAAGGGATCTGGTTTTTTGCGGCCGAATATGATCATCTTGGTAAGATTAACGCTGGTGATATGGTAGAGGTTGCTTACCGGCTAACCAAGGAATATTTTAATGGAAATACCAGCTTGAGTTTGAAGGTTGAGTATATGCAAAGAATTTAATCAGTGATGATTAAAGCAGGGTTTTGATGGCAAAAGGGAGTGAATAATGCGTTTTTAAATGTATTTACATAACTGCAGACAAAAAGCTTTATAGTTAGGCACGTTCAATAAATCCTGTTATTGACACCCATGCGGTTAATTGTTAAGATTCCATTGTTTTAAAGTAACGAGTCCAGTCCAGTGAACTTATGCATCTAGCCCTTGTGGGTAAATAATATGAGATAACCAACACTATATTTAAAGTACGTTTTTAATGTGCCTGTTTTGTGTTTGAAATTCTCACTAATGCACCATTTTAACTGATTTTAATTTAAGGACTTAATCGTGAAAACAAATCAAACTTCATTGCCAATTATTTTGATACTTATACTCATTCTCGCAAATTTATCTCAAGTCGTATCGGATATATATCTACCTTCATTACCCTTTATTGCACAGGCAATGAAGGTCAGCCACAGCCTTGTCCAGTTAAGCTTGTTTAGCTTTATGACGGGTTTAGCTGTAGCAGTCTTATTTTCAGGGTTGTTATCTGATGCAATTGGTCGAAAAAAACCGATTATTGCTGGATTAATTGTCTGTATTATTGGCAGTTTAATTTGTATCAGCTCACATAGTATTGTTATTTTTAATATTGGTCGCGCATTGCAAGGCTTTGGTGCTGGTGTCGCTATGTCGCCTGGACGCGCGATTTTCCGTGATATCTTTGATGGCAAAAAGCTAGCCATTATGGGCTCATATTTAACAATCGCTAACATTGGCATTATGACAGCTGCGCCTTTTTTGGGGGGCTATCTGCAACAGTGGTTTAACTGGCATGCCAGTTTTATATTCATCACTTGGTATGCAATAGTAACCTTAGTTGCTGTGCTATGGTTATTGCCTGAGACACATCAATACAAACATAGAGATCATATTAAGCCTGCTGTGATCAAAGCAAACTTGTTAACCTTAGCTTACAGCGCTGTATTTATTAAAAGCGCATTCTGTATCTTTTTTGTATTTGCAGCGGTTTTTGCTTGGTTAACTGCAGGTCCTGTTATATTGCAGGTATATTATGGCTTGATGCCTATTGAGTTTGGTTGGTTTTGTGTTGTAATTGGGATTGTGTTTGCAACAGGTGCTTTTACTAACGCAAGACGCTTAAAAAAAACGGCCCCAGAGATCCAATTGAGACATGGGACTTGCATCACTATAGTAAGTGGCATTTTACTTGTAATCGGTGCGCTATTACCGATTCATAATGCACTCACTATCTTTATTCCAATTCTCTGCTTTATGTTCGGTGCAAGTTGGGTTTTTCCCAATACTTATGCAGTGGCCATGACACCTTTTGGCGAGATTGCAGGAATTGCAACAGCATTATTAGTTTGTTTACAGATGCTAGGCGCTGTTTTTTCCAGCGCGCTGATCAGCCTCTTACCCTCTCACTCAGCTTTGCCCATGGGTATTGCTATGTTAGGGTTTTGTTTAATTGCTTACTGGTTAGCAAAAGGATTACACTCAGTTGACTTCTAATAAACGGATGCTTGGTTGGTTATGGGCTGCAAATTTCTTAGAAAGAAAGGATCATCTTATTTTTGTTGCAAATACAACAATATAAACCTATAATATAAATATGCAACAATAATATGAGGTGAGTCTTATGGAAATAGCTGCAAAAGTTAAGACCGGTGAAAAGCAGATATTGGGTAAAGCTACATTAAATGCCGCAGTAAAGCTTGGGCTGACACAAAAGATGTTAGAGCGCATTGTTGGACGAGATCGTTCTTCTATTTATCGCTCAGGTATCGACCCGAAAAGCAAAGAAGGGGAGTTGAGTCTGCTTTTAATTCGCTGCTATCGTTCACTATATGCCCTTATGGGGGGTGATGAGCAAAATATTAAACACTTTATGAAAACAGAAAATACAATGACGTTTGGCATTCCAGCCCAACAGATTTTAACCATCCAGGGACTTGTCCGCTTGGTTGGCTTCTTGGATGCCATGCGAGGCAAAGCATGAGTATTACTTTTCCGGAATATACACCAGTGACAATCAAAGGCAAATTAAACAGGATAGTGGAAAGCCAGGAGATGGTTGCAACACAAGGGTTGGTAGACACACTTGATGAACAAGAAGTACTTGAGAATATGCTGGAAACCTCTAAGCCGTCTCTTTTGGATGAAGCAAGTGATTATAGTTATTTACTGTTCACACCTTTTCGTTATCCACCATTAGAATACGGCAGCCGGTTTAATACGGTAAATGAGCCAAGTTTGTTTTATGGATCGCTTGAGGTTGCAACCTGTATGGCGGAATGCGCGTTTTATCGCTTGAAATTTTTTCACAGCATGTCCGTGCCGCCACCGAATAATATTACAACACAACACACATTGTTTACGGTGAATTTCGGCTCTGATCAAGGGCTTAATTTGACAAAGCCGCCATTTAAATCCTATACGGATAGAATCAGCCATATATCTGATTATGCTTTTAGTCAAAAACTTGGGCGTCATTTGCGAGAAAATAATGATATTGAATGTTTTTTATATCAATCAGCAAGAGATCCTGATAAAGGATTAAATGCTGCTTTGTTCACGCCAAAAGTATTTAAAACCTATAAGCCAAATTCGACGCAGCAATGGTTTTCTGAAGTCACGCAAGGCAAGGTTCAATTTAAAAACCTAAGATCACAGCGTGCTTATGTTTTTAATATAGAACAGTTTTTTGATACAAAAGGCCATTTACCAGTGCTAGCATAGGCTTGTGTTCAGAATAAATAAACTGTCCGGATTTCTAAGTTTGAGTTGCTTGTGATCCATTTTTAAATTTTAGTGCTAATAACACCAAATCATTATTATAAATAAACCAAAAACAAACAAATATTTGCCTCTAAATAGCGCTGTCTGGTATACACTATAGTAATGCGATACAAATAAAGCTTGTTTGATTCCAATGCACCTGCCCAAATTAGAATTAAGTTATACAAATTTACCGGAATGTTTTTATAGCAAGATACAACCAGCATTTTTTAATAAGCCTAAACTGGTTGTATTTAATACGCAACTGGCTGATCACATGGATTTAGATATTAATCATTTAAGTGATGAGGAAAAAATTGAATTTTTTTTCGGGCAGTATCTGCCTCAAGATCAACGGCCAATTGCACAAGCTTATGCAGGCCATCAATTTGGTCATTTCACCTTATTAGGTGACGGTCGGGCTTTTTTATTGGGTGAGCATGTAACACCTGATAAAAATCGGGTTGATTTGCATTTAAAAGGAATTAGACAAACACCTTATGCGCGAGGCGGTGATGGCAAAGCGGTTATTGGACCGATGTTAAGGGAGTATATTATAAGTGAGGCCATGCATGCGTTACAAATACCAACAACACGTGCATTAGCGGTGATATTAACAGGCGAAAAAATTCAGCGTGATGGTTTAAAGCCAGGTGCTATTTTAGTGCGTGTTGCTAAAAGCCATATTCGCGTAGGGACATTTCAATTTGCGCGTTTGCAAGGGATAAATGAAACTACAGGCACTGTTTGATTATACAATTAAACGCCATTTTCCACAGGCTGTTAATCATGAAAATCCTGCTGTTTTTATGTTAAATGAAGTAATAAAACAACAGGCACAGTTGATTGCACAATGGTCGCGTGTCGGTTTTATACACGGGGTAATGAATACGGATAATATGGCTATTTGCGGTCAGACCATCGATTATGGTCCATGTGCATTTATGGATACGTATCATCCTGATACCGTATTTAGTTCGATAGATTCTCATGGTCGCTATGCCTTTGCCAATCAGGCTGTGATTGCAAAGTGGAATATCGCACGCCTGGCCGAGTCTTTATTGCCATTGATTGATGAAGATGAGGGAAAAGCAATTACAATTGCACAAGCGTGTCTTGAAACTTTTTCAGTGATGCATGAACAAAACTGGTTACAAATGATGTCTAGTAAACTTGGATTTATACAGACATCACACGATCACCATCAACTGATAGACGCGTTGTTATCAATTATGCAAACTTATAAACTTGATTATAATAAGACCTTTAGTGATTTAGCGTATGAAGATACAGAACAACTCTGCCAGATCGAAGCCTTTAATCGTTGGTATCACAACTGGCAACAGAAAATTAAACAAACCAAGGATCATTCTTTTACCCTAATGCAACAGAACAACCCTTGGATCATCCCACGTAATCATCGGGTTGAGCAGGCACTTTTAGCCGCTGAAAATGAGAATTATCAGCCATTTTTTGATTTAGTTAAGGTCTTAGGACAACCGTTTCAAAAAAATGTAGATTTATTGCTTTACCACACCCCACCAAAACCTGGTCAATGGTTGGAGCAGACTTTTTGTGGTACATAAATCATGTTATGATATGTGTTCAATACAACTGTTGATTCATACCGATGCATATTCTTGAAACAAAACGCTTAATTTTACGGACTTGGCGGCAAACTGATCTGCCTTTGATGTCTGAAATTAACCAGAATCCCAAAGTAATGTATTATTTCCCAGAAAGACAAAGTATTATGCAAACAAAAGCCTTTATTGATAAATGCATGGATCATTATAAAAAGCATGGGTTTACATTCTATGCACTAGAATTAAAAGGTACAGGCGAATTTATTGGGTTTACGGGAATAGCACAGGTTGGGTTTGTATCACATTTCACGCCAGCTGTGGAAATTGGCTGGCGCTTAGCATATAGACATTGGGGAGAAGGCTTTGCACCTGAAGCGGCACAGGCGGTTCTAACGCTTGGATTTGATTGCTTTCATTTGCCTGAAATTATCGCATTTTGTGTTAAAGAAAACCAAAACTCACGCCGAGTAATGGAAAAAATTGGTATGCAGTATGATCCACAAGGGGATTTCGATCATCCAAAGTTAGCTCAAGACAGCCTCTTAAAAGGACATGTATTATACCGCTTAAAAGCTGATAAGAAAACTCGGGAAGAATATTGATGCCTATAGTAATTAAATCGCAACAAAATCGGATAAGAGCACAATATCATTTTAGACGATCAAAAGATGGCAGGTTACTTATCTGGGATGTAAGAAAGCTCATAACAAAATCAAAAAACTTCAAGATAATTCAAGTTAAATTGAGTGATATTAAATCACTGGATACATGTTATTGGTTCGATGATGGTGGGAGCACGCCAACTTGTCGTAATATTGTTGAGCATACACGGTTAATTAATGAAGCTGATTTAAGTTATCCGATTATTTTGTGTAAAAGGGGTGAGATAATGGATGGGATGCACCGGGTTTGTAAGGCGCTGCTGTTGGGGTATACACATATTGATGCCGTTCAGTTTGAAAGTGAAATTACACCAGATTATATTGATGTTAACCCGGAAATTTTAGCTTATGATTAACTATTTGGGATTTGAACACAAAGTAATAGTGATGATGTTATTACCATCAAAAAAAGCACATTCTGAGCGTTTAAAAACATTTTATTTCAGTTTTATCCAGGAAAAATCAAATCATGATCACGATAGAAGCACTTAAAACGCGTGCTAAATATTTACAGAAAATTCGTGGCTATTTCGATAATCTTGGCGTGTTAGAAGTAGATACACCGCTTGGATACACGCATGCTGTAAGTGACCCTTATATTAATACCTTTGCCATTGCCACCAAATCAGGTAAACGTTTTTTACAAACCTCGCCAGAATATGCAATGAAACGGCTACTGGCAGAAGGTTCAGGCTCGATTTATCAGATATGTAAAGCCTTTCGTGATGACCCGCAAGGGAAGTTACACAACTATGAGTTTACCATGCTTGAATGGTATCGTGTTGGTATTGATCATCATCAACTTATGAAAGAAATTGCTGATTTAATTTATTTATTAAAGCCAGGTGCTGTGATTGAATATACCCGCTATCAAGAGATCTTTCAGCGTTATATCGGTGTAAACCCACACAAGGCAAGCTTGAAAACGTTGCAAAAGCTTGTTGATCAACATATCGGTCGGATTGTTGGCCTTGATTTTCCGGATAAATTCAACTGCCTGGATTTATTGTTTACGCATTGTATTGAGCCACAATTAAAAAACGATGACCGTTTTTTGTTTATTTATCATTATCCAAAGGCGCAATCTGCACTGGCAAGAATAATCGATGAGAATGAACAAAAAGTTGCCGCACGATTTGAGCTTTTTTATCAAGGTATTGAACTTGGTAATGGCTATTATGAACTTACCGATGCCAATGAGTTACAACAGCGTTTTCAAAATGATTTAAAAGCACGTAATCAACAAAAAAATATGCATATTGAAATAGATAAAACGCTTATTAAAGCAACTCAAAGTCTTCCAGATTGTGCAGGTGTGGCAATCGGATTAGATCGGTTATTGCTATGCATTGCTAATTATCAGCGTATAGCCGATATACTTTTTTGCGTATAAATCTATTGCTTTAGTGCATCTGGGGTAACATATTGGTTATCTGTGTCATTATTATTGTCTGATGTGGCCGCATGTTCGGCCGTCATTGCATCCGGTGTTGTCATATTAACAGTTTGTTGTACCTGTTTGGCAGGCTTTTTACTTGTCGGTGATGGCTTATCTGTTTTGCTGCTTTCTTGTGTTGTATTGTTTTGACTTGTTTGTGTTGTGCTTGTTGTTGATGCATTATTTTGACTTCCTGTGGACAAACTCACCGATGGTTTTAGCTTATTCATAGTTGGTTGTGGATTCTGGGTAGTATTTTGCTGGGTATTTGTCGATGTAGCCGTGTTTGTGGTGTTGGCAGAAAATCCAATACCTGCCATACCTAAAGAAGATGCCAACAAAATACGTTTGACGACGGTTTTATTTTTCCTGTTACCAAAAAAGCCGATCTTTGCCATGGTGTATCCTCCTTTTTGTTGATCATAACACACTTCGGTAATTTGCTATCTTTTATTGTCTTTGTATAACATTAATACAACCTTAAGAAAATGAAAAAATGGTAGAAATAAAATAGATTGTCTTAAGCAGGCTTTTTTGTCATTATGAACAGCAGATAAAAGTATTCAAGTGTTAGTGAGCCTTTTATGGTAAAACAAATTGACATTCCGGTTCGAGTCGAAAGCGGTCAGAAATATCAGACAAAACAAGGTGTTCATGCGGTTAAAGATGGCATTCGTAATAAAAAGCAAAATGCAATCAAGGTAAAAAAACCAGATTGGCTGAAGGTTGCCAAACAAACTTCAAACAGCGAATACCTTAAAGTAAAATCAATTACGCAAAAACATCGATTATCAACGGTTTGTGAAGAGGCAAAATGTCCTAACATCAATGAATGCTGGTCACATGGTACGGCAACGATTATGTTGATGGGCAGTGTGTGTACACGTGCATGTAAATTCTGCTCAGTGGATACAGGGAACCCAAGAGGGTGGCTGGATGTTGATGAGCCTAAAAATACGGCTAAAAGCGTGCAGTTAATGAATCTGGACTATGTCGTTTTGACTTCAGTTGATCGAGATGATTTAGAAGATGGCGGTGCAGGGCATTACGCACAAACCATTAATGAGATAAAAAGTCTTTCGCCTGGTATTAAAGTTGAAGCCTTGACACCGGATTTTCAAGGCAGATATGATAGTATTGATAAGCTTTTATCGACCAAAGTAGATGTATTTGCCCAAAATGTGGAGACTGTTGAGCGATTGACACACCCGGTTCGTGATCCAAGAGCTGGATATTGGCAAACAATTGATGTTTTAGCTTATGTAAAGAAAACTAAGCCATCGATATTGACCAAAACAAGTCTTATGCTTGGCTTAGGTGAAACACAAGAAGAAGTCTTGCAAACCATGGATGATCTTCGAGATGCCAATGTTGATATTTTAACGCTTGGCCAGTACATGCAGCCAACAAAACATCATTTGGCTATTGATCGTTTTGTGACACCAAAAGAGTTTGCCTTTTATCGTGAAAAAGGTCTGGAGAAAGGCTTCTTAGAAGTGGCATCTGGGCCAATGGTGCGTTCAAGTTATCGTGCAGATCGTGTGTTTAAACGTAATAATCTGGATTTATAATAATTTACAGGAGTAAATAATCATGACAAAGAAAGTTGCTGTTGTATTATCAGGCTGTGGTTGCTTTGATGGTGCTGAGATTCATGAGTCTGTATTGACTTTGCTGGCATTATCAAAAAATGGTGCAGATTATGAGGTTATTGCACCAAATAAAGATCAATATCATGTAATTAACCATGCCACAGGAAAAGAAATGCCAGAGAAGCGTAATATACTGGTAGAGGCAGCAAGGATTGCACGTGGAGAGATTAAAGATCTTGCCAGGGCGAATCCAGAAGACTATGATGCGCTTATATTTCCCGGTGGATTCGGTGCTGCAAAAAACCTATTTGACTTTGCTTTAAAACAGGATGAAAGCTATGAAGTTGATCCTGATGTTATTGCTTTTATTAAAGCATTCAAGCAAGCACAAAAGCCTGTTGGCTTTATCTGTATTGCCCCGATGATGATTCCTTTAGTTTACCCATCAGATGTGAAAATGACCATTGGCAATGAACAAAGTGTTGCAAAAATCGTGCAAGCCAAAGGTGCTCAGCATATCAATACAGCTGTAGATGCAATTTGTATCGACGAGAAAAATAAAGTAGTATCAACATCTGCTTATATGTTGGGTCAAAACCCTTATGAAGTCTCACAAGGTATTGAAAAACTGGTTAATAAAGTGCTTGAAATGTCAAAGTCATCAGTACATTCTCTTTAGAAAAATATGTGTATGTCTTTGACACAATATTAACTGGTAGCAGTATATGAATGAGACGCAATTTTTTAATCAGTTGTTTTTCCAAGGGGTCAATACGTTTGTTTCAGCAATTGCGATTGCTTTATTAGCAGGTATTGTATTTCTGCTGTTAAAGCGAAAGGTTACGAGCAAAAAGCAAATGCGTAAGATTCGTTCTCGGGTTATTTATGTTGCTATTGTTATCTTCTTATTGGCATTGATTCGAATATGGATTGATGGCTTTTCACATTTATTTACCATGCTAAGTTTAGTTGCAGCAGGCCTGGTTATCACAAATAAAGAAAACATTATGAACTTCACTGGCTGGACTATTATTAATTGGCGAGGGCTTTTTTCAGAAGGCGATGCTATCCCCAAGTACAAAATTATATTGGGAACGTGGTCGAAATTAAGCTATTGTATTTTACAATTTATGAAGTTACGACACTGGGTTGTGAAGAGAAAACGGGTAAATTAATTAAAATTCCAAATGCACTTATTATCACAAGCCCCGTTACAACATTTACCAGCGATAACAATATTACGCTGTGTAAAGTACCTTATGTTATCAATATTGATGACTCTGATCCAATTAAGTTTGCGCAACATGCACAAACTTTTATTTCAGCTACGTTAAGAAAGCAGTATGACTTTAATGCAGCATTTTCTGAAAGTCTCAAATTAAGTAAAAATAAGCTATCAAAAATCGGGATTTTAAATTTTGCACCAAAGGTTGAATTGAAGCTTTTTAATGATAAAGATAAGCTTGTTAATGTTCAAACAAGCTTCTATTGTTTTGCTGATGATATCAATACATTAGAACAAGCGTTAGTTCAATCATTGCTGCAATACACACGAGATTATAAAAAATAGTGTTAATAACACCAAATCATACGTTATTAACAAGCCAAAAAATTTGCTGAACACATAAAAATACCTACTAAATCAAGACAATCACTTTGTTTATATATGCTTTCTCGTTAAAATACTCAGTCGATAATAATATGTTTTATACAAAGAGGGTTATTATTTATGGCAGGTCATAGTAAATGGTCTAATATCAAACATAAAAAAGCGGCACAAGATGCCAAACGTGGTAAAATTTTCACAAGGCTTATACGCGAAATTACGGTTGCAGCACGATTAGGTGGCGAAGATAGGGATGCAAATCCAAGACTGCGTGCTGCAATTGCAACAGCATTAAGTAACAACATGACAAAAGATACCATTGAACGGGCGATTAAAAAAGGTGCCGGTGGTGAAGAAGGGGGCAACCTTGAAGAGATACGCTATGAAGGCTATGGCCCATCGGGTGTTGCTTTTATTGTTGATTGTATGACAGATAATCGTAATCGCAGTGTTGCTGAGGTTCGCCATGCTTTCACAAAATCAGGAGGAAACCTTGGTACCGATGGGTCTGTGGCTTATATGTTTAATAAAAAAGGGTTTATCAGTTTTGTCAATGCAGATGAACAGATAATTATGGAGACAGCAATTGAGTCTGGTGCTGAAGACGTGATTGTTAATGATGATCATAGTATTGATGTTATTACAAATCCTGACGACTTTTCAGATATTAAAGAAGCTTTGCAAAATAAAGGGTTAATACCTGACTCTGCTGAAATTACTTTAGATGCAGATATAAAAACACAAATAGATGATATGGTTCTGGCCGAAAAAATTATCAAAATGATTGATCGACTAGAGGATTTAGATGATGTACAAAACGTTTATACCAATGCAACGTTTGATGATGCCATCTTAGCAAAGCTGTAATATACTCAACAAAAATATTTGGATAAAATTTTATTGTGATCATTCTTGGTATTGACCCAGGTTCTCGTATTACTGGATTTGGTGTGCTAAAAGTACAAGGCAAAGACTGCCTTTATGTAACCAGTGGCTGTATTCGTGTTACTGAGCAAACAGCGGCATTACGCTTAAAACAAATTCAAGAAGGTATCGAACAAATCATTAAGGCTTACCAGCCAACACAAGCAGCAATTGAGCAGATTTTCATGTTTCAAAACCCATCTGCAGCCATTAAATTAGGCCAGGCCAGGGGCGTTGCATTGTGCGCGCTTGCAACACATGAATTACCTATTGCTGAATATTCAGCAAAACAGGTTAAGCAAGCGATTGTTGGAAATGGCAACGCAACTAAATTTCAAGTCCAGCATATGGTGCAATCTTTTCTTGCTTTAAGCCAGAAACCGCAGGCAGATGCTGCAGATGCTTTAGCGATTGCTATTTGTCATTTCCATTCACTAAACAGCCTAAAGCATATTCCACAGGCGCAAAAAATTGTACGAGGAAGATTAAGATGATTGGACGTATTAAAGGTGAGTTATTAGAAAAACAGCCACCGATGTTACTGGTTGAGACTTATGGGATTGGTTATGAAATTTTAGCACCAATGACTTCAATTTATACACTTGGTGAGGTTGGCAATCAGGTTGTTCTTTATACACATTTTGTTGTCCGTGAGGATGCCCAACAGCTTTATGGCTTTGCAACAAAATCTGATCGAAGGCTGTTCCAAGAGCTTATTAAGATTAATGGTATCGGTGCTAAAATGGCACTGGCTATCTTATCTGGTATGGACGGAAAAACATTAATACACTGCATTGAATCACAAGATCATGGCTTATTGTGTAGCATTCCTGGCATTGGCAAAAAAACGGCTGAACGACTTATCATTGATATTAAAGATAAAATCAACAAGTTATCCCTGGAATTGCATAGCCTTACTGGAGATAATGCCAAGCAGCTTAAAAATAGTACGATCGTGTATCAAGTAGATGAAAGCCTGTCATCAACAACAACAAATAATAGTAGTAGCATTATTAGCGAAGCAATACATGCGCTTGAATCATTGGGCTATAAAACAAAAGATGCGCAAAGCTATGTCTATAAAGTAAAACATCAAGCCTGTGATAATGTTGAGGATTTAATTCGACTTGCTTTAAAAACAGTTCATCAGGCAAGGAAAAAGTAGCTGCGGAAAAAAAGGGGAAGCACGGTGCCTAGTTGGTCTGTATGGATGTAAAAGGAGAATAAGACAAGACGTGCTTCACCTTATTCCTAAGTATAGATATAATTTATCAATTTTGGAAAGGGTAAAATATCAAAAATATTTAATTTAACATAATATATATTATGCGAAATTTAATCAAATATTTATATAGTAACTTTTCCATAAATTAAAATAATGTTGATTTTGAGCAGTAATTTAAAGCACCGTCTTTAACCCAATTACTCAATTTCTCAGAATGCTATTATTTTGATACAATGAGGTCATTCTTTAACCCAATTACTCAATTTCTCAGAATGCTATTATTTTGATACAATGAGGTCATTGAAAATCAGAACCTTAGTAACACCGTTTATTTTGATTCAACACGACGTATATAGGAACACGCATGATTTCTGTAACTTATATTCTTTTGGTGCTATCAGTGATTTTATTATGGACAAAGAAAGATAAAATCATTTTCCTTACTCTTGGCTTATCTCTCATTTCAGCTTTGACATCCAATGTAATAAGCTTTTATGGAATGTTTTTTTTAGTGGTCTTTTCGATTATTGTAAAATTAACATTTCAACTAACAAATTATAAAACGCATTATGTTACTGCTCTTAAGATATTAATTGCGATATATGCTTTTGCTCTTATGTTTCATATACTTCCTGGATTTAGTAATTATCAAATATTAAATAAAGTTTACATCTCTCCAAATGCAATTCCATATTCAATGTATCTAAATTATAACAGCTTATTTGTAGGAGTTATCTTAATTATTTTAAACCACAATATTAAGAACACATTAGGTGATAACATTAAGTTATCTATTATATTTGGGGTAATATTTGGAGTAATTTCTGCAATTATTCTTGGGATCATCGCATTTAGTTTTGGGTTTGTAGAGTGGGACTTTAAATTAACACAGATAACTTTAATATTTTTAATTCAAAATTTAATTTTTACTTGTTTCTACGAAGAAGTTTTTTGGAGAGGTTATATACAAAACTCTCTGAATCTGTATGTTAATCCATCTATATCTATTATAATAACGGCACTACTATTTGGCTCTATACATATAATATTCGCTGGGTTAAACTTTGCTATTCTAGCATTTATAGCTGGGATAGCATATGGTGCCTGTTACGCAGTTAGCAAGCGCATAGAGTCAAGTATATTATGTCACTATTTAGTAAATGTATTTCAATTTATATTTGTAACGTATCCGATTTTGGAAACTGCGTTCAAATAGCGATTATATATTGATCAAAAAGATCACTCACCTAAAGAACACTATGGGAGATGCTTGTCTACGATGGAGATAGATTATAAAATAATGATTTGGTGTTATTATCACTTTAGTTTTGAAATCTATTTTTTATGCCAGTTTCCATCTTTACCTTGATGATACTTCTCTTTTACTGCATTCCAGGCAACTTTATGTGAAACCTCTTCACGAGTATCATTCTTATCATCTCTTTTGTTTGCATCTGCATAATATTTCCATGCATTATTAAATGCGGCCTGGTAAATTTCTTGTGCATGCTTAGGTAATACATTGCGCACCGATTCTGGTAATTCCGTCAGTTTATTATAAGGCATAGAGCATCATCCTTTTCTTTTTTTGATGGCTAATACAGTATATATAGAGTAGCACTTTGATAACAATAAAAACATTGGTGATTAAATGCTTATTCGTTACAATAGCATCATGAGCAGACAATGGATTACTTATGAAATTATACTTATATGAACACTGCCCCTTTTGCGTGCGTCCACGCATTGTGTCAGGTGTTAAAAACATTGAACTTGAACTTAAATATTTAGCCAATGATGATGAAAAAGCACACTGGGACAAAATTGGTAAAAAACAAGTCCCCTTTTTGCAAAAAGGCAATGGTCAGTTCTTAATTGAAAGCCTTGATATCTGTACATACTTCAATCAAATCAATGATAAACAAGTGCTTGCACCAGCATCTGCTGATACCACACTTGTTGAGCTCATTGCCAAACTCAGCAAAGCTTCAAAAAGTTTTGTCTATCCACGCTTTTTAGATCACCCACTTAACCGGCAAGACTTCCCAACTCAAAGCGCAAAAGACTATTTCCAGCGCAAAAAAGAAAAATATATCGGCTGCTTTAAAGCAAATTTTCGCTTTCCCGAGGCAGCACTTATGGAGACATCCCCCCTACTTGCGCAAATTAATACATTAATGCATTACCAATATGCTACCGGGGAAAAACTATCTTGGGATGATATCATTGTTTTTCCAATTCTAAGGAATCTTACCATTGCCGAGGATATTTTAGCCTTACCAGATAACATAAACCGATATGTTCACTTTATGTCTGATCAAACGAAAATCGCTTTATATACAAAGCATGATTACAGTGCCTGGCTGGGAAATTAGCGCTCAATATAACGATTCAAAAGCCTTACTGTGGTAATAAGTACTGTAAAATGATTGATGGCTAGTATATAATATCCGCTGAAAACAGCAAATTTAAACAAATACCATAACATTATATACATATGCAAATCTCTATTGAATCAATTGATGCTTTATTGCCACAAACACAATGCACAAAATGTGGTTATAAAGATTGTTATGATTATGCAAGAGCCATCTACCATGGACAAAAACATAACCGTTGCCCACCAGGTGGTGATAAAGGCATTAAAGCCTTGTCAGAGCACTTAAACCGCCCTGTTCTTCCATTAGATCAAAGCTGTGGCAGTTATCAGCCTAAAAAGGTAGCTGTTATCAATGAAGATCTATGTATTGGCTGTAAAAAATGCATTTTGGCATGCCCTGTGGACGCTATTGTTGGCGCTAAAAAACAGATGCATAGTGTATTAAGTGATGACTGCACTGGATGTGATTTGTGTGTTGAACCTTGTCCGATGGATTGCATTGACATGCTTGAGTTACCACAGCAACTTCAGCCTGAACAAATGTCAAGTAATGCATATGAAAAACAAAAAAACGCTTATCGACAAGCACATCAAGCGCAACAAAAACGCTTGGAAACAAAACAAAATTTGGCAAAAGAGCAACATCAAAAAAATGTAAATTTTGAAGAAAAGCCACTTGATAAAAAAGCTTATATACAACAGGCTTTAGCCAACTTTAAAAAGAAAAAGCAAAACATATCCAAATGAACAAACAAAAGCGCTATCAGATTTTTGAGATCCTGCAACAAGCAAACCCAACGCCAACAACTGAATTAAATTATCAAACCCACTTTGAATTATTGATTGCTGTAATACTTTCTGCACAAGCAACCGATGTCAGCGTTAATAAAGCCACCGACAAGCTTTATAAAATTGCTAACACACCCGAGGCTATCCTGGCTTTGGGTGAGGAAGGCCTAATTGATTATATAAAATCAATCGGCTTGTATAAATCAAAGGCTAAAAACATTATTAAAACTTGCCAATTGCTTATTGAGAAATATCAAAGCCAAGTTCCCAGTAATAGAAACGACTTAGAAAGCTTGCCAGGTGTTGGCAGGAAAACGGCCAATGTTATTTTAAATACCGCCTTTGGTAAGCCAACTATGGCGGTCGATACACATATATTCCGTATTAGTAATCGCATTAATTTAGCCCCAGGCAAAAATGTAAATGAAGTCGAGCAAAAACTATTACGTGTTATTCCCAAGCTATTTTTAAAAGATGCACACCACTGGCTTATTTTGCATGGCCGTTATATATGTACAGCAAAAAAACCTAAATGTGGGCAGTGCCCTATTTTTGATTTATGTGAATACAGAGAAAAGGCGCTATTTTTATGATGTTCAACCACGACCGTATTGCTTTGCGTAAGATGTACTTTGATAGCTGGGCAAAATATATGAACAAGCAACCTTTAAGTGAACTTGAGATACAAATTGCCCGGGTCATTGAGCATCATCCTGAATATCACCATTATCTAAGCAACCTAGCGAACCTGGATAAAGATTTTTTACCAGAGACTGGGGACACTAATCCATTTTTGCATATGGGGCTACATCTGGCCTTAATAGAACAAATCGCAACTAACCGCCCTTATGGTATTACAGTGATTTACCAAAAGCTATGTCAGCGAAATGATGAACATGATGTCCAGCATAAAATGATTGACTGCTTGGCTGAAAGCATTTGGCTGACGCAGAAAAATAATACTGCGCCAGATGAGTCTGAGTATTTAAAACAATTAAAGATGCTGCTACAGGAACAGCAAAATTAGGTTCTGGCTTATTTCTTCTAATAGGTGAGTTCTTTCTAACGATAGTGTGTAGATTCAATTAAATATGATTTGGTGTTATTTGCACCAGTATTCAATATCGCACAAATAACACTAATCGGGTTTCCTGCAGAGCCCTCCATTTTTCCCTATTTTGAATTTTTACTCTTTCTTAAAGTACGATGCTAGCTTGCCTTCCAAGTATCTAAAAGCTAGATCAAACGTTAAAATCAGATAAAATACTGCTCATGTTGCGAGTGACTAGTTTTGTAACCGCTCCATAAACCCCATCTAGTAAAGGCGTTTGTTCTTAATCATACTGTTGTTGTTTATTCACAAATATGGAGCACAGACGATGACAGAAACGCAAATCAAGTGGCTATCAATTATTAGGGATTGGGAAGTCTCAGGGCTAACACAGGATAAATTCTGCCAGGAACAGGAAGTATCCAAAGCATCATTTTCCAAATGGCGTACCAAATTCATTGCAGAAGGTGCGCTTAAACCGCGCATTAAGGTAACAAAGGATGACACAAGCCCACCTCATGCCCCTTCTGGTTTTATTCCTTTTAATATCGTTGCAAATCCGGCAAAACAAAAAGGCATGATTTAAATTGATTTGCCATT
>NZ_QLIT01000104.1 GCF_003574485.1 Facilibium subflavum | reverse complement strand
AAGAGATGTCTACTCGACAAAAACTGGGTATCAACAATCTATGAAAAACTATGCTTCTGTTATTGGTAAAGATAAAGCATATTTAGGATTAGATTTAGAAAAACAGTGGGATATGCCACAAGCAGAAACCCCTGAAGCGTTGGCTGAAAAAGCGGCTTGGACTTACCAAAACCAATATGGCGGTATTATGTTTTGGGCGATTATAAAGGTAAAAGAAGGTTCTCCTGATCCTTATACTTATCTTGATACCATCAGCCAAAAGTGGGGAAGTGACCAACTTTATCCTCAAACAGGGCATAACCAATGTATATGCAGCTTTGATTTTGATGATACGCTAAAGTCTTCAGGCTTGGCAAATCCTGGCGCAAAAGCAGCCATTCAAGTATGTATGAAGTATCACTGTGGTATTGGTATTAATACAGGTAGAAATGTCTTAGATCAACATGAATATCATTTGATGTGGCAAGCAACAAATAATGAAAATTTGTTAAATAAAAATATAATGAGTTATATTTATGGGAACCAGGCAAAGCCAACAACCGTTGCAGATGATATGTCTGTACGCTATGTATCTAACTCAGATTGGCCATTAAATTCTGGTCAAAAGTGTCCCTTTAGAATTGCAAAAACGTGCAATGTTTTAAATTTAATTGATATATATAATCACAATATACCTAAGGGTGATCAAACTAAAAATAGTTGTGTATTCCATTTTGATGACTCAATTGGGCAATTGAATAACTTAGCCAAGGACTTTACGATTAAATTTTCAAAGCCTATTCGTGAAGTAGATGTTACTTCAAATTTGGAGCATTTCTATACTTTAGATAATAAAATTACACTTAGCGACCATAAAAATGGTATTTGGTATACGGGTGATATTGATCAGTTGAAAAATAAAATAGATCATTTAATGTATTCCAGTAATTGCTTTAATAAGTAGTCAGCTAATTTTTTCTAATATCCTTATTTACTGAAGTTACACACTTTCCATTTTTGTATATTACTTCAAGGACTTCTCATTCATTCTGCCTGGTTGGTGATCTATCCCAAGGATTAGTGGAAATATACTATCACCATCCAATTAAATAACCAATCACCAGGAAAATCCATGAAACCCCATAGGCGATTAGCATAAAAGGTGTGATGACTTTCAACCATTTTCCATAAGAAACACCACCTAAAGCAAGCATAGCTAATGTCCCACCTGAGGTTGGCACGATTAAGTTAGTCAGCCCATCACCAACTTGAAAGGCAAGAATCATCAATTGTTTACTCATGCCAATTAATTGGGCAACCGGCAGTAATACTGGCATGGTTGCTAATGCTTGACCTGATCCACCTGGAATAAACAGATTAATAATGCCTTGCACTATTGTCATAATGATTGCAGTCAAATAAGTCGGAATGTTATTTAAAGATCCGCTTAAATAATAAATCACTGAATCAATAATATGACCTTCGGTTAACAGTACTTTAATCGAGGCTGCCAATCCAATGACAAGCGCGCCAGCTGTTACTTTTGAAGCCCCTTCCATCATAATCATAATAAACTTATTAGGGGAATAATGACAAATAAAGGCGATAATAATTGCAACGATTAAAAAAACAGCTGTAATTTGATTAATATAAAATCCTTGAACTAATGCCGAGCAAACAGCAATTACAATAACGCCAGTGAAAAAGACCAGTATAATCAATAGATCACGCCTGCTCATATGATATTCATCAATTTTTTTACTTAATCTTTGAGCTTGATCATTACTCGATTGATGTTTATTGGCAACAAATTTTACGATATAAAGCGCTAACACATTTAATGAAAAAAATACCAGGATAGTTCTAAATAAGGCACCTGAAAATAAGGGTAAATGCGCTAAGTGTTGTGCAACACCTACTGTGTAAGGGTTGATTGGTGATAAGGCAAAACCCACACCAATACCACCTACAGCAATACATACACCAACGACATTAGATAAACCTAAGGCTGATGAGATAATAATCGCAACAGGTACTAAGGCGATGTTGTTTTCAAAGCCAACCGCAATACCAAAAATACCGTATATATAGGTTGCAAGAAAAATAAGTAATGTCTTTTTTTCTGCACCAATATGCTTGACGGCAGTGCCAATGGCATTTTCAAGCGCACCTGATTTTGACATTAAATGAAAAAGGCCTCCGGCAATAAAGACGATAAAAAGGTATTGTGATGCTAAAATAAGGCCTTTAGGAATAGCTACAAAAATATCAAAGATATTCACAGGTGTGGCAGTAATAAAATGAAATGAATGGGGAATCACAATAGATTGCCCGTTTTCAAGAATTCTTTTGAATGAACCTGCTGGGATGATGTAAGTCAACATGGCCGTGATCAACAGAATATAGAAAATTAATGCCATTGGGTCGTTTATTTTATGGTACCATTTTTGTACCTTCATTTTTTCTTCTTGCATAAGTGCCTCCCCATCTTAAAAATTTGATAAAAACCTTAGTAATGATCGCATTCACACAGGAGCTGTTTGTTGACTTGCTAAGTGCCTGTTTTTCTGTGTGCTATCGTATTGAAGGTTTCTCAAAAAAGAATCAATAACCTTTGCTGCAATGATGGCATCATCAGGTTTGATTTCTTCTTTAAAGTGATGGCTAATTCCTGCTTCACAGCGTAGAAACAGCATGGAAATAGGGCTAAGTGCTTGTATTGCTAAGCCATCATGACCTGCACCACTGAAAAGTGAAAAAGGTGTAATTTGGTTTTCCTGGATGGCTTCTTCCAGTTGCTTTTGTAAGTCTTTATCGCAAATAGCACCATTCATTTCATAGTTCTTGCTGGATTGAATTTCAAGGTTTTGTTTTGTTGCTAAAGACTGACAAAATGCTTCAATTTCTTTTGCTGCTTTGTGGCGAATTTCAGGTGATGGTGAGCGGATTTCAATTGTTAAATCAACACGATCAGGAATCACATTAACAGCATTGGGTTGAACGTTCAGCTCACCAACAACACCGACAAGATTATCTGTTTTGGTAAAAATCGCATTTGCAAATGTAATAATTTGTGCGGCAGCTAGCAGTGCGTCTTTTCTCATATCCATGGGGGTGGTTCCGGCATGATTTGCCTGTCCTTGAATAAATACTCGATGGCGTTGAATACCTGTAATAGCCGTGACAACACCAACAGGTAGATTCTTTTGTTCTAAGATAGGACCTTGCTCAATATGCACTTCAAAGTAGCCGATAATATCAGACTGTTTGCGTTTACATGCTGCCAGATCATCAGGGTTGGCACCAATAAATGTTAAGGCTTCTTTTAGTGAAATGCCATCTTTATCAACAACTTGTAGTGCGGTTTTATCCACATTACCACAAAGCGCTTTACTGCCTAGTAAAGTTTCAGGAAAACGCACACCTTCTTCATCGCCAAAGGCAACAAGCTCAATCCCATAATCAAACTCAACCCCATGTTCATGGTATTTTTGTAAAATATAAAGCGGAAGCAAAACGCCTAATATACCATCATATTTTCCACCTTCAATCACAGTATCCTGATGTGAGCCGATGATTAATTTTTTGTTGGATTTTTTTCCTGGTTTAAAACCAATAACATTTCCAATGGCGTCGATTTTGGTTTGAAGACCTGCCTCTTGCATCCATTTTTTAAGAACAGGAATGAAGTTTTTATGTTCTTGGCTACAATAAAGCCGTGTTACGCCACGCTTGGTACTAGAAAATTCAGCTGCCTTTTCAAAATAAGCCATTAATTCATTTTCATTATATTGAATCATTATTATTTCCCCATTTATTTTGTTTTATTTATTACCGGCTTTTGTTGGTTGACTATCTGTTGGTATTGACTGCAAAAAATCTTGGAAGTCTTCCTTAAAATAAGCCTTATTAAGTGCTTTAAGCGCATCAAAAAGGGCCGATCCATTTGATTGATCAATGCGTAAATCAATTGGGCTTTGCTCAAAATGAACAACTTTTATGGCTGCAGAAATCGCCCCTTTTTTATCACCACCTGCTTTAAAACCTGCCTCAAGTGACAGGATCAGTCTTTCACTTAATGAAAGATTATGGTTTTGTTGGTAGCTTTCAATCATGGTTTTTAAAACGGAAGTATCTTTTAAGCGATTGCCGGCAACGGCTAAATTTTGCTGGCAGATATGACCACAAAAATCTTCATTATATTTACCTGTATGCCCGGCTGTCTGACCAGATTTATCCATTATGATGCATTGCCGATAGCCATGATTTTCATCTTTTTCAAGTAATTTTTCTACTATTTTATGTGCTGGTTGGTTCTTGTAAAACAACTCAAAACTCCAATCAGCATACAGCCTGTTTGTATAAAAACCCTGGGTTGCTAAACAACCATAATCACTTATAGCATGCGGAACAAAGCCGCCAACACAAACTGATGCGGTTACACAACCAACAGCCAAATAAGCCCCTTCTTTTGCAATAATAGAATATGTCAAATAACCCCCAATAAAAGAAAAAAAACTACACATATTTTGTTAAAAATATCAGCTTTTGATGCATGAGTCAAATTTGTCATTGATGCTTTAAATGATGATCTCCATCGATTAAATTCATGAAATAGCATAGAAATCTTAATGATAAAATGTGTGGCTTTACTGATGGGGTTAAGAGGTTAAGGCCCGAATTCAACCCAGGCGATAATTATAGACTAATTGACAGTTTATTTTAAATCTATCTATACTAAGCGATCTTTAATTTACCCATAGGGTTATCAATTGTGAATAAACGACTAGGATCTATTGCACTTTTATCTTTGGCTTTCTTTATGTGGGGCTTTTTAACCTCTCTTAATGATATATTAATTCCTCATTTAAAAGCACTTTTTGAATTAAATTATACTCAGGCAATGTTTGTACAGTTTGTCTTTTTTGCAGCTTATGCCGTTTTATCGGTACCACTTGGAAAGCTTGTTTTTAAATTTGGTCATAAGTGGAGTATTGTCTTAGGTTTTTTTATCACCATGCTTGCCTGTTTTTTATTTATTCCGGCGGCCTATTCTTCACTTTATGCATTTTTCTTATTCAGCCTTATTATTTTAGGTGGTGGCATTACACTTTTACAGGTAGCCGCTAATCCTTATGCAAGCCTTTTAGGGAATCCAAAAACAGCAGCCTCTCGCCTTACTCTAATGCAGGCTTTGAATTCTTTAGGTACAACGGTTGGGCCTTTATTTGGCAGTGTTTTGATCCTATCGGTAGCAGTCAATCAAGCAAGCCATAGACAACTGGTTGAATCTATTGAAAAACCATATCTTATTCTTGGCTCTGTCATGCTTATATTGGGGTTACTGTTTACACTTTTTCCACTTCAAAAAGTTGAAGGAACCATGGTTGATAAAAAAACAAAAGCACATTTGGATGAAACAGGCTATAAATACACATTCCGTCAAAAACATTTATATTTAGGCTGTATTGCTATTTTTGTTTACGTTGGTGCTGAAGTATCTATTGGTAGCTTTTTGGTTAATTATTTTGAACGCCCATTTATTGGCGGATTAACAGCAGCACAAGCGGCAAAATATGTTGCCTTTTATTGGGGAGGCGCGATGATTGGGCGTTTTATTGGTTCATTTTTCTTAAAGATTGTTAAACCGCCTAAGTTATTATCTTTTAATGCGATTGTTGCTATGATTCTTGTCATTATTTCAATAAGTTCAAGCTATAGCATTGCTATGTGGAGTATTTTAGCTGTGGGTTTATTTAACTCAATTATGTTTCCGACAATTTTTGGCTTAGCACATAGAGAATTACATCATAATAGCACCTATGGCTCAGCATTATTGTGTACATCAATTGTTGGTGGGGCTATTATCCCCATTTTTCAAGGTGTTGTTGCTGATTATCTTGGTATCCAGATTGCCTTTATTATTCCTGTTATCTGCTATGGGTATATTTTATTTTACGGCCTTTATGGCTATAACAAAAACATCTCTTTGGGCTAGATCCAAGCACTTTTCCTAATACAGTTCTCCTTAAGCTTTATTGTCATTATGGCAGGATTACCAGAAATACGGTAAAACGATTTATGGGTGCGATAAAGCAATCGATCATGTATGATAGAGTTTAGTTGGAAAATTAACACTATTTTTAAAAATGTCACAATCACAAAATATTGTCTTAGTTGATGGCTCTTCTTATCTATTTCGTGCCTTTCATGCCTTGCCGCAATTAACAAACAGCCAAGGTGAACCAACCGGTGCCATGTTTGGCGTGATTAATATGCTAAGAAAGCTGCCCTCACAGTTTAATACTGACTATGTTGCTGTTGTTTTTGATGCCAAAGGTAAAAACTTTCGTCATGAACTGTACCCGCAGTATAAAGCCAATCGTAAAGCCATGGCAGATGAGCTTCGGATGCAAGTTGAGCCCTTGCATGAGTTGATTCAAAAATCAGGCTACCCTTTAATATGTATTGAAGGGGTTGAGGCCGATGATGTAATTGGAAGCTTGGCAATCAAGCTTGCCAAAGACGGTCATAATGTCATTATTTCAACGGGTGACAAAGATATGGCGCAGCTGGTCAATGGCAATGTTACCTTGATAGATACCATGAAAAATCAAACGATGGACAGTGATTTTGTCAAACAGAAATTTGGCATATCGCCGCACCAGATCGTTGATTATCTGGCGTTAGTTGGGGATACTTCTGATAATATTCCTGGGGTACCCAAAGTGGGTCCTAAAACTGCGGTAAAATGGCTGTGTGAGTATCAGGATCTACAAGGTGTTATGGATCATGCCGATCAAATCACTGGCAAAGTTGGTGAGAATCTTAGAAATAGTTTAACGATGTTACCACTATCTTATAAGCTTGCAACCATAAAATGTGATATGGATTTGGCTTATGCTTTGGATCAATTGAAAATGCAGACGCCTGATTATGATTATTTAAAGAAAGCCTATACACATTATGAATTTCGTGGGCTTTTGCGTGATTTGGAAAAAGCAAAAAACAGCATACAACCCACTGAAATTAAAAATGAACAGGCACCTGATGAAAGCAATTATGAAATTATTTTTGACATGGCAAAATTTGAAGATATTTGTCAACAATTACAACAATCAGAACTTATTGCATTTGATACTGAGACCGACTCATTAGATACCTTTAAGGCAAGACTTGTTGGTATTTCTTTTTCATTAAAACCGTTTCATGGCGTGTATATTCCTTTACAACACGATTATGAAAACGCACCAAAACAGCTTGATTTCAATACCGTTATCAAAGCATTAAAACCGATTTTGGAAAACGATAAAATCAAAAAAATCGCCCAAAATGCCAAGTTTGACATGAAGGTATTAAGCCAGGTTGGTATTGACGTTAAGGGTATGCTGTATGACACAATGCTTGAATCCTACGTTTATAATAGTGCATCAACCCGACATGATATGGACTCTTTAGCTAAGAAGTATCTAGAGATAGAAACAATGTCTTTTGAAAGCCTCGCTGGTAAGGGTAAAAACCAGTTAACGTTTAATCAGATTGATGTTACTAAAGCTGGGTTTTATGCCGCTGAAGATGCCGATATTACCTATCGGCTTCATACTTATTTATGGCCAAAAGTATGTGAAGTTCACGCACTTGAAAAACTTTATTTGGAAGAAGAGTTGCCAGTAAGTTTTGTTATTGACCAAATGGAGCGCACTGGTGTGAAAATTGACAGTGCATTGTTACATGAACAAAGCAAAGTATTAGAAGGAAAAATTGCTGAACTTGAGCAACAATGTGCCAACATCAGTGGTGAGCATTTTAACCTTGCCTCAACCAAACAGCTTCGTGAGGTATTATATGATAAAATGCAACTGCCTGTTATAAAGAAAACCCCAGGTGGTCAGCCATCAACCTCTGAGGAAGTCTTACAGGAGTTAGCGGAAGTGTATGATATTGCCCATGTAATCATGGAGCACAGACACTTAAGCAAGCTTAAATCAACCTATACCGATAAATTACCATTAATGGTGAATAAAAAAACAAATCGCGTGCATACTTCTTATCATCAGGCGGTAGCTTCAACAGGCAGGCTTTCATCATCTGATCCTAATTTACAGAATATTCCAATTCGCTCTGAAATTGGTCGTAAAATTCGTCAGGCTTTTATTGCTGAGGATGGTTATAAGATTGTTGCGGCTGATTACTCGCAAATTGAACTGAGAATAATGGCACATTTGTCGGGAGATCAAACGTTATTAAATGCATTTCAAAAAGGCTTAGATATTCATCAGGCTACTGCAGCTGAGATTTTGGGGATTAAACCTTCTAATGTAACAGCCGAGCAAAGACGACGGGCAAAGGCAGTTAATTTTGGTCTTATTTATGGCATGGGGTCCTTTGGTCTGGCAAAACAGTTGAAAATCTCGCGTACAGAAGCACAAGAATATATTGATATTTATTTCTCACGTTATCCAGGTGTAAAAGGTTATATGGAGCAAGCTAGAAGCGATGCCCTTACACATGGTTTTGTTGAGACAATTTTTGGCAGGCGTTTGTATCTGCCTGATATTAATTCTCGCAATATTCCAAGAAGGCGTGCTGCTGAAAGGGTTGCGATCAATGCACCGATGCAAGGCTCAGCAGCCGATATTATCAAAAGGGCGATGATCGTGATTGATCAGATGATTCAAAAGGAAGAATTACCCGTAAAGATGATTATGCAGGTGCATGATGAGCTGGTATTTGAAGTCAAAGAAGACAAGGTAGAAACATTAACACCAGTAATAAGACAATTAATGGAATCGGCTGCTTTATTGAAAGTGCCATTGATTGTAGATACTGGTGTTGGTGATAATTGGGATAAGGCACACTAAGTGATGAAGATACAAAAAGTAATGAAATATTTATCGCTTATTTTTTTTGGTGCTTGTTTGTTGATGAGCGCAGGATGTGCGCTGTTAAAAACAAAACAAACACAAACGCCTGTAGTACAGGTTTTTCAACAGACATTACAACTGCCAGCGCCTAAAGCATTAAATTTACATTTTAATGCCTCACAATTATTAACCGCAACCTATTTGATTAATGGGCAAAAAAAATCATATACCACACAGGTTGAAGTTGAGGCTTCAGCAGATAAAATTGTACTTGTTGCTGCCGCAGGATGGGGTGGGTCAATATTTTCACTGGTCTACGATGGTGTATGTATTCAAAGCAGTACACTGCCGATGCCAAATGCCAATATGGGGGTGAAGCAGACGTTAATTGATTTTATTTTTAGTAATGCTTCTGTTGATGTTTTAGAAAAAATGCTAAAGGGTAGCAATATCACACTTAAAATAGCGCCTGGCAGACGTGTTTTTATGTTAAAAGGCAAAAAGGTGATGGAAATCCACTATCAAAAAGACCCAAAACGCAAATATGATGAAATCGTTATTGATAACAATTTATATCATTATCAAGTTAAAGTGAAAACCTTAAGTCAATCGTAGCAGAATAGCGCAATAGCCTTACTATAGAGGTCAGAGATGTCAAAAGATAAAACACCAGATAATAATGCTTTTCCAACACCGCATGATGCTTTCTTTAAAGCAAATATGGCAGATAAAAAAAGAGCAATTAAAGCCCTTAAACAACATTTTTCACCAGAGCTGGTTGCACTTATTGACTTTAAGACAATAAAATCCAGGTCAACCGAGTTTATCCAGCACAATCTGCACAAAGTTATAAGTGACGTCCTTTATTCGTGCAAAATCAAAGACAAAGATGCGTACCTTTATGTTATCTGGGAGCATCAAAGTACAAGTGACGCATTAATGGCTTTTAGAATGCTGACTTATGTCACTCAGATTATGCAACATCATTTGCAGCAAGGGTATAAAAAACTGCCATTAGTGTTACCGGCGGTAATTTATCATGGTAAAAAGTCCCCTTATCCTTATTCAACCAGTATTTTTGATTGTTTTGAGGATAAGACTCTGGCAGCTGAATATGCGTTTAGGTCATTTGAGTTAATTGATCTCACCGTAATGAGTGATGATGATCTGGCAAAGTTTGACCCTGATTTGATGTTTGAGTATATGCTAAAGCATAGCCGTGATAATCTGGTGGAACAGTTAACACAATGGCTGCTAAAGCATCCAAATCAATCAGTGTATTTTTTAAGTGCTGGAAAAAATCTGTTAAATCAGGTATTCTCTTACATAGAAAGTCGAAAAGATATTGATCAATCGGCGGTTGATCGGTTAATTGAAGTCATCAATGAAAACACAGATGGTGAATTTATGAGTGCGCCAAGCAAAGCTAAGGCAATCAAGCTGGACAATCCAGCCCAGAAAAAGGCTAGCCACCAGTCTGGAACCGAACTACACATAATGCAAGGTAACGAACATTATGAAGCTGTAGTAAGGGCGGTCTATCAGCCACAACGCGAGTGAAGGTATTGAGCCCCGTAATATACCCTCGTCGCACCTGATCAAGGTTTTCATATGCCTGAAATCAGCACTACGCAATACGTAAAGGCGAGTATGCGTGGAGGTGTCGGGGTCTGAGTCCGTAGCGGGTAGATGAACTGATTGCTTTGGAACTTGGGAGAACCTTGCTATTTCTGAATGCTTATCTTGGAGCCTAAAAAGCTAGAGATAAGCTTAGCAAGGTAGTCGGACTAGCTCATAGTAGAGGTGTAAATAGGGTAATGCCTAATGGCACTAAGTTAAGCCGCAT